>JAJSZO010000011.1:11551-13341 GCA_030262795.1 Deltaproteobacteria bacterium
CGTACAGTAATGCTGGCTATTGACCATGGATATTTTCAGGGCCCGACTACCGGTCTGGAAAGAATTGATATCAATATTCTTCCACTTATTCCTTATGCCGATACACTTATGCTTACTCGGGGAATTCTGAGAAGCACAGTCTCTCCTTCGTTTACAAAATCCATTGTTTTAAGGGTTTCGGGCGGAACCAGTATTTTGAAAGAACTGTCCAATGAAGCAATTGCTGTTGGTATTGAGGAGTCTATACGACTTAATGCCTGTGCAATGGCTGTCCAGGTATTCATAGGCGGTGAGCATGAAAAAGAATCAATTATCAACATGACCCGTATGGTTGATATGGGCACGCGCTATGGGATTCCCACGCTGGCGGTTACTGCGGTTGGCAGGGATATGAACCGTGATGCACGCTATTTCAGGCTTGCAACAAGAATTTGTGCGGAACTTGGCGCGCATTACATTAAAACATATTATATTGAAGATGGTTTTGAAACCGTCACATCTTCCTGCCCTGTTCCCATTGTAATGGCGGGCGGCAAGAAGATTCCTGAGCTAGATGCCCTTACAATGGCCTACAGGGCAGTTCAGGAGGGAGCCAGTGGAGTGGATATGGGAAGAAATATATTCCAGTCAGAGTCGCCGATTGCAATGATACAGGCTGTTGGGGCCGTAGTCCACGATAATGAAACGTCGGAAAAGGCCTTTGAGCTTTATAATACTTTAAAAAATCAATCTTGATGGCTTTAGGAACGTGGAAGTTATTTCGTCCACGTTCCTTACAAGAGAATTAAAAAAACTGTGAACCGTGAACCGGCAACTGTAAACTGCTCTCCTACTTCAAAAGCCCCACAAGTTCTTTGACTGCATCAGCCGATTGCCGAAGAGCTTTATCCTCCTCATCAGTAAGTGTAATCTCTATAATTTCTTCTATACCGTTTGAGCCTAATTTTACAGGAACCCCTATAAAAAGATCGTTTATTCCATATTCGCCTTCAAGATATGCTGCACAGGGAAGAATCTTCTTTTTATCCTTAAGAACAGCTTCAGCCATCTCTACAGCCGCGGATGCCGGAGCATAGTAAGCGCTCCCTGTTTTTAAAAGACCTACAATTTCAGCTCCACCCTTCCTGGTTCTTTCAATCAGGGCATCAATTCTCTCCTTTGAAAGCAATTCAGTAACAGGTATTCCCGCAACAGTTGAATAGCGCGGCAAGGGTACCATTGTATCGCCATGGCCGCCGAGGACAAATGCGTGTGTATTTTCAACAGAGACATTAAGCTCCATTGATATAAAAGTTCTGAATCTGGCAGAGTCTAATACTCCGGCCATACCGATTACCCTGTTCCTGGGGAAATTGCTTGTTTTATAAGCGACATGACACATAGCATCAAGAGGGTTGCTGACAATAATAAGGACAGCGTCAGGAGAAAATCGAACTATCTGTTCAGTAACACTTTTCATAATCTTTGCATTGGTGCTTAAAAGATCATCACGACTCATTCCGGGTTTTCTTGCTATACCTGCTGTAATGATAACGACATCAGATTGTTCTGAAGTCTCATAATTATTGCTGCCGATAAGATTTGCATCATGTTTTTCAATCGGCGCTGCCTCCGCAAGGTCAAGAGCTTTTCCCTGAGGTATACCTTCAATAATATCAATCAGTACAACATCACATAGTTCTTTTTCAGTTAGACGCTGTGCTGTAGTGGCTCCTACATTGCCGGCTCCGACAACGGTTACTTTTTTATCCATAAATCCTCCTTAACGCCCTTCGGGCGAGCTGATAGCT
>JAJSZO010000011.1:13441-22478 GCA_030262795.1 Deltaproteobacteria bacterium
TAGCTCTTAGCTCTTAGCTCTTAGCTCTTAGCTCTTAGCTCTTAGCTCTTAGCTCTTAGCTCTTAGCTCTTAGCTCTTAGCTTTCATTCTGTCAATATATTAATAGGCTGTCAACTTAAAACGTTGGGATAGGGGGGATGTTTTTCTAAAATTAGAATTGCTGATAAAATCATTGATATTGATAGTTAAGTTTTGATATATTCACAAAAAGAGTGGGATCCAAGGATCAAGTCTACTGATTGACCCATGGAAAAGGAAAGTACAAGACAGCATTAATAAGGGTCAAGGGCAGGCCCCTTTTTTGACTGGAGATTAAATGTGGATGAAAATAATAAAAAAATAGCTGCTGCAATAACAGCGGTAGCAAGATATATACAGCAAGAGGAAGAAATAATATATACACAGCCGGTTCCGGCAGCAGCGCCCGTCCCTTCAGTTAAACTCAAGCTCTGGGGACTGAGCGGCAGGCAGGCACAAATGCAGATGCGCAACCTTATGCAGATGAAAGTTTTTCATGGATCAAAATTCATGAAGTAGTCGAGTCGTTAAATAGTCGAGTCATCAAGTCGTCAACCACTCGATCAACATCAACAGGAGAGCCTTTAATATGAGCGATCACAATCAAGTAAAAATCACATCAATGGATTTCAACAAAGAGCGACCCAAAACGGAAAATCCTCTTAAGATACAGGATCTGACCTTTCGCGACGGACATCAGTCATTGTTTGCCACAAGGGGAAGAACTGAAGATATGATTCCCATTGCCGAAATGATGGACCGGATCGGGTTCTGGGCTTTAGAAACCTGGGGCGGAGCAACCTTTGACACGATGCACAGATTTTTAAACGAAGATCCCTGGAAAAGGATAAGGACATTAAAAAGATATATCAAAAAAACTCGTTTTTCCATGCTTCTCAGGGGGCAAAATCTGGTGGGATACAGAAATTATGCGGATGATATTGCTAAAGCCTTTGTTGAAAGAGCTGCCCATAACGGTATTGATATATTCAGGACATTTGACGCATTAAACGACTATCGAAATTTTGAAACAGTTGTCCCTGTTATCAAAGAGTGCGGAAAACATTTTCAGGGTTGTATCTGCTATTCTCTGACGGAAAAATTTATGGGAGGAGAAGTATATAACCTCGAATATTATGTAAAAAAGGCAAAACAGCTTGAAGCAATGGAGGCAAATAGTATCTGCATTAAGGATATGGCCGGCCTGATGGCCCCCTATGATGGATATACCCTTGTTAAAGCACTTAAGGAGGCTGTATCTGTTCCTATCCACCTTCACAGCCATTTCACTTCGGGCATGTCCTCAATGACTCATTTAAAAGCAATAGAAGCAGGTGTGGACATAGTCGGCACATGCATGTCACCTTATGGGTTCCGCAGTTCACATCCTGCGCTCGGGCCTCTTGTTATGACACTTATGGGAACAAACAGGGATACGGGCTTTGATATCAAACAGATTGCAGCCATTAACAAAATCCTTGAAAAGGATATTATCCCCAAGTATCGATATTTACTGGATGATACAAAAGTTTCTATTATTGATACAAACGTTCTTGTACATCAAATTCCGGGCGGCATGCTGTCCAATCTGGTAAACCAGTTAAGGGAAATGGATGCTCTTGACAAGTTGGATGAAATATATGCAGAGCTTCCCAAAGTCAGGAAAGACCTTGGCCAGCTACCTCTTGTTACTCCTATGAGTCAGATTGTAGCCACACAGACAATTAACAATGTTTTGTTTGATGATGGAAAAAAGCGCTATAAAATGATAACAGCCCAGACAAGAGACCTTTGTTACGGTCTTTATGGCAAGACGCCCGTGCCGATCAACCCGGAAGTCCGAAAAAAAGCATTGAAAGACTACAAAAGAGGAGAAAAGCCCATTACCTGCAGGCCGGCAGAAGTTTTAGAACCCGAACTTGACAAGGCCAAAGAAGACGTAAAGGGTCTATCAGTAGATCTGGAAGATGTTCTTATTTATGCGCTTTACCCTGTTACCGGAAAAAGATTTCTGAAATGGAAATATGGCAAAGAAGAACCTCCAAACAAAGTAAGGCCGAGAACCATGGAAGATGTCAAGGCTGAACAGGAACTCATTGCAAAGGCCAGAGCAGGGAAACTTGTTGAAAAGAAAGAAAAAACAGCTCCTGCAAAGGGCGAGAACCTGCGCACATTCAATGTATTCGTAGATGATGAATTTTTTGAAGTCGGAGTGGAAGAAACAGGAGGTTCGCCAATGGTAAGCTATATCCGGCAGGCGCAAAGTCAGATACCTGTTCAACAACCTGTGGCAGTTGCTCCATTAGCGCATGTTGTACCTGCTGCTCCACAGGCTCCTGCATTACCTCCGTCCCAGGCGACATCTGATTCGCCGGAAGTGCCTGTAAAATCCACAATTACAGCACCCAAAAAGACGGAAAACAATGCCGGAGGTACGCAGCTTAAAGCTCCTATGCCGGGCATAATTGTCAGCTATAAAAAACAGGTGGGAGATTCGGTAAATTCCGGAGAGACTGTTGTAATTCTGGAAGCCATGAAGATGGAAAATGCCCTGCCTGCTCCTGCCGGTGGCATAATAAAGTCCATCAATTTTGCTAACGGCGACTCAGTCGCCAGAAATGACGTTCTCTGTATTATTGGGTAAGAGCTCACTATATTAGAGGCATCGACTGGATTGGTCTACCAAGCGCCAAAACAGCTTTGCTTGATCAGGAAGGACTTTGACCCCTGTTTTTTTCATTCAATTCTGGTGAATTTTTTTGGATCATATGCGTTTCTTATTCCTTCACCAATGAAAACACATAGAAGCATAACTATAAATAAAAGAAGAGATGGATATAGTATAAGCCACCACGCCCATCTGTATTGCTGTGCCTGAAAAAGAAGTTCACCCCAGCTTGGAGTCGGCGGCGGAAGTCCGAATCCAAGATAGTCAAGGGCAGTAAGCGATCCTATGGCACCAACGAGAGAAAAAGGAAAAAATGTGATAACCGGTACCATGGCGTTTGGAAGAATATGTTTAAAAATTATTTTATGCGTAGATATGCCCGTGCAAACAGCAGCCTCTACAAATGTTTGTTTGCGCAGGCGGAAAAATTCAGCTCTGATATAATAAGAGATTCCTATCCAGTTGAAAAGTCCATAACAAAACAAAAGCAGAGTAAAGCTTCTTCCATAGATTGATCCCATAAGTATCATAATATATAAAAATGGAAGTGCGCTCCAGATTTCAATAAGACGCTGGCAGGTTATATCAATAGCCCCTCCATAATACCCCTGAATAGATCCGGTAATAATACCGATTGCCATTGAGCTGACTACAAGCATCAGTCCGAAGGTAATTGAAGTGCGCATACCATAAAGGATTCTGGCAAATACATCTCTGCCTGCTCCATCAATACCCATTAAATGGTCTTCTGAAGGACCAAAAGGAAAGCGGACGTCTTCCTTGATAAAATCAATCAAGTATATCTGGCTTCCTATGGTTAGCGTTATTGGATCTACGGGATTTAAAAAACGTGTTTTGATAAGCTTGACCAGTAATCCTTTATCCGGATATGAAAGCTCTTTCCACATTTCATATCCATTTGATATCAAATTATTCTGAATTAGTTCGAGCTTTTTGTTAAAAACTAACTTCAGGGCTTTTTGATTTTTTTGCGTAACTTCTTTTAATAGAAGCCTGACGCTTTTGGGCGGCTTTTTTCGTGGAGAAAAAGTAGAAAGCGACACATCTACTTCCATCCCGTTATAACTTTTAATTATATGAGTACTTCGGGAAGCTTCGTTGTTTGCGAATCGTTTTTCAACTGCAAGCTTTAACTCTCTTGGGATTATGAAATATTCGTTAATGACGAGATCCTTTACTTCCCTTTCCTTTCTACCTATAATCAAACCAAATGAGTCGGATTTTTCAATTGAATAATCTTTTCTTATATTGACGGTGCCGATTTTTGGTATGGGTGTTAAATCAATTGTTACATTGTTTGAAACTATAATTGAGTCAGGATCAATGCTTTCAAAAGGTCCATAGGGAACCAACGGAAAGATCATAAAATTGTCAGGGTTTTCTTTAAAGGAAGAAAGATTATTTAATTTTTTGTAATCAGGCTTTGTTTTTTTATTATTTCCTGTAAATATATCTTCGGAATAATATTTAAATAAAGGATAATAGGATTTTTCGTTAAACCTGACATACAAAGGAGCGTTGTTGCAGATCAGCTCGGAGCCAAGGCTGACAAGATAAAGAATTGTCAGTATCCAAAGTGCGATATAGGCACGTTTCATTTCTTTGAAACGCAAAAATCTTTTTCTCGCTATTGGATTTTTGTAAGCAGTAAAAATCATTGTCAGTTTTTCTGAAAATCTATTCTTGGATCTATAAGGATATACAGGAAATCCGAAACGATATTTCCGATAAGGCCAAGAACTGAAGTAAGCGAAAGAATTCCCATAAAAACAGGATAATCCCTGCCCACAATTGCCTCAAGGCTCAAACGTCCCATCCCGGGTATCTCAAAAACCTGTTCGATAATAACAGACCCTGCAAACATAACTGTTAGAATAGAGCCAAAACCGGTTGCAACAGGAATTAAAGAATTGCGAAAAGCATGTCCCCATATTGCTCTTGTAAAACTTCCTCCTTTTGCAAGGACTGTTCTTATATAATCTTTACTTATTTGCTCAAGAAGTGAGTTTTTCATAAGCAGAGTCAGGATTGCAAAATTTCCGATTATATAGCATAGCACAGGAAGAAACATGTGCATAAAAATATCCTTTGTTTGCGCCCAGAATGTCATTTCAACGAAATTATCTGAGTAAAATCCGGATACAGGGAAGAAATCCCACAAACCTTCTACTGTACCGCAAAAAAGCATTTTCAGCACCATTCCAAAAGCAAAAGCAGGAATTGCATACCCCACAAAGATGACTAAGCTTGAACCAAGATCAAACATTTTATTATGATGCAAGGCTTTTAATATGCCAAGCGGGATACAAACAAGATAGGATAAGACAAAGCCTGTAACACCAAAGATAAGTGAAACCTTAAAGCGTTCCTTAATTAATTGCCATGCAGTTTTGTTGGGGAATTGGTAGGATTCCATTTTCATTCCCAGCCTGTCTGTCACAAGCCATTTCCAGTATCGCTTGTAAAATGGTTGATCAAAACCAAAATGAGCCTCTATGGCTTTTCGCTGTTGAATAGAAATGGATGTGTGGACTCCGGCTCCCCTGCTTGATTCACCATCGCCGATTCCTTTCATCTTCATGATGATCTGCTCCACAGGACCGCCAGGTACAAACTGTATAAGCCCGAAACACAAAATAGTAATTCCAATAAAAGTCGGGATTACAAGAAGAAACCGCCTTATAAAATAGTTCAGCCGTTCCATAAGTTAATTTACCTTAATTTTGCAGTGCAAGATTAGGAACGTCCACGTTCCTAAATAGGCAAGGTATAAAATAAAAAAAGGGAATAGGAGGTAATTACCTATTCCCTTAACAAATGCAGAAGAATATGATTTATCGTTTTGAGAATTGGAAACGGGCCCTTGCTCCCTTTTGACCGTATTTCTTTCTTTCTTTGACCCTTGCATCACGTTTAACAAAACCGGCTTTCTTTAGAATTTGTCTTAGATCAGGATCTATATCAATAAGTGCTTTGGTAATGCCATGTCTTATAGCACCGGCCTGGCATGCAATACCTCCGCCCAATACACGCACTTTTATATCATATGATCCAACGGTATTTGTAAGCACGAGTGGCTGCATCATAGTCATTTGTGCCGACTGAATCAGGAAATAATCATTTGCAGAACGATTGTTAATGATAATTTCGCCGTTACCTGGTTTTAGCCAGGTTCTAGCTATTGCTGTCTTTCGTTTTCCGGTAGCGTAATAAATATTTTCTTTATTCATAGTGTCCTCAGTATTAGTCACAAATTAATTATAGCGCTATAATTTCAAGCTGTTGAGCTTTATGAGGATGCTTATCTCCTGCATAAACTTTTAACTTTTTGAATAACTTGTTTCCAAGCCTGTTTTTTGGAAGCATCCCCTTAACAGCAAAACGGATGAGATCTTCAGGACTTTTTTCCAAGAGTTTTTTGGCGGTAATAGTCTTGAGCCCGCCCATATAGCCACTGTGTCTATAATAACATTTCTTATCAATCTTTTTGCCTGTAAGGGTAATTTTATCCGCATTTATAACGACAACCCAGTCTCCGGTGTCCACATGTGGAGTAAATAAAGGGTTGTGTTTGCCTCTAAGCCGGGATGCTATTAATGTTGAAAGTCTGCCGAGTATAGCTCCTTCTGCATTTACAATACACCATTTATTTTTGTTGTCAGACTGTTTTGCACTATATGTATATTTTCTCACTGCATTAGACTCCTATTTTTGTAAATAAAAAGAATTTTAATAAATATTTTATTGATTAATGTCAAGAAAAAAACAATTATTTTTACCAGAGATTAAATTGTTTGACTATTAACTTGCCATTCGCTTTAAAAAATGGGAATCCTTAAATAAAAATTCTCGAACAGGCTCCTGTTTGCGAGAGGATAAATTATGCTTTCTGTATTAACACTAAATCTGCGTTTTGGATTGGCAGCCGATGGACAGAATGGCTGGCGCCATAGAAAGAATCATTTCCCTTCATTTTTTAAAAAATATCATAAAAATTTCATAGGGTTACAGGAGGCAAATAATTTCCAGACGGATTTTATAGATAGTATCCTTACTGATTATAATTTTATTGGTAAGAGGAGTCCTGCACCATCTTTTTGGCAAAATAATATTATCTTTTATAAAAAAAACTGGGAATGCATTTATTATGAACACTTTTTTCTAAGTCCAACGCCTATGATACCAAGCCGTTCGAGGAATAGCCTGTGGCCAAGGCAATGTACACTGGGAATGTTCAAAAATAATGATCACAAACTGATTTGTGTAAATACCCACTTTGATTTTGATGCTTCGGTGCAGCTTGAAAGCGCTAAAATAATATTAAGGCGGTTGGCGCAGTTACCATCTGAATTGCCGGCTATAATAGTCGGAGACTTTAATTCTACTCCATCATCTTCCTCTCATATGATATTTGCCGGAGAGGATGTGCAATTATTGGAAGATGAAGATATAAATGGACCCTTTTTTAAAAATACCTTCAGTGAACCCTTCCCGGGTACACACCATGGTTTTACCGGGGATATAAATGGGGATCACATTGATTGGATATTATATCGTGGAGGGCTCGTTCCGGATAATTGCAAGGTAATTCATGATACTTTTGACGGCGTTTATATCTCAGATCACTTTCCGCTGTGTGCTTCATTTAAATGGAAGGACAGCAACCCCTTTGGATAATGGTGTATTTTCGGATAGGTTATTCGAATTGCGAATTTTAGTACAAGTTACCTCTGCATTTAAAATTCCCCCGGCTTCAACTATGAGCTCCTTACAGATAATTTTTCCTGAACAGTTGCCGGTTGAAAGTATAATCAGCTCGTCTGCTTCCTCTATGTCTCCTTCAAATATTCCGCCTATCGTAAAGCTGGCAGCCTTAATAGCTGCGTAAACAGCACCCTCTTTGGCAATAGTAATAACATCGCCGCTAAGAGTTCCTTTAACAGTTCCTTTAATTATCAGCTTTCCCTTCCAGGAAAACGTACCATCAACAATAGTTTCCTGATCAATTATGGAGATGTTTTTAGCTTTAATTCTCACCATCAGCTCCTAATGCTTTTCCAGATTAATGAACAATTTTCCTACTGTCTTCTCCTTATAAGTGACAATAACCTGATAGGTCTTTCCCTTTTTTTTCAGAGAATAACGTTCCAAAAGATCTTCTGCGGTATTAACAATATATCCTCTATCTTCTCCTGTATTATTTTGCTTATTACCCACAAATCCTTTTAGATTTACGACCATATCTGACGGATCTCCCATGCCGGTAATTACATCAACAACTTCAAATGTATCACCTTTTATCAGCTTTAAGCGGTCATAATTCTGACATATTTGTTCATTATTGTTGATTTTTACTTTATAAGCAAGAAAAGAAGGGCCCAGGGCCGGAGCATGTGAAACAGAAATTCCACCATTTGCAGAGCTGTTCTGACCATTGCTGAGCGCGAGATAAACACTTCCACAAGGATAATAATCTTTTCTTACAACTATCCTGGCAGATCCTTTTATCTTTATTTCCTTTCTTGTATCGTTGATTGCTCCATAGCCAATGATATCTGCGCTGAGACCTCGTTTATAATTGGATTCAATATGAGATATGGTAACGGTATCGCCTGGATTTATATATAATGTCTGCTGATTTTTGACGGCTATGGGCAAAGCATCGTTTACCGAGATTATAAGATATTTAAGCTCAGGATTATCAAGGTTGATTCCGGGCATTTCAGGAACAATGTTCAATAGTTCCATAAAGGCATTTATTGCAAGATTATGATGTCGAACTTTCAATTCCAGAGGAAGTGATTTACTTGTTTCAATTCCAAAGGCAGGAATGTCGCATGTGTATAAAGCATAAAATGTGGCTGATTTCCTCTGCTCCTTGTGCGAAGAGTTCTTTTTAATTGTCCTGTGATCGTTGAAGCTAAAGCAATAACGAGGGTTTTCAATATTTTTATTTATCTGTTTGCAAGCAGATCTTGCCATGTCACCAAGGTTAAGAACTTTTCCTGTTTTGGGACTAACATATGATTCGCAATCAGCAATAATGGACTGTCCATATTGTTTTGGATTTCTGTCAGGACCTTCCCATGTTTTGGAAAAAAATCCTGATCCGTCATGCAGATTAAGCAGGCAATCGCTCTCAGCTATCAGTTCTTTTAATATCACGACAATTTTAGCTTCATAGTTGCTTTTGTCATCATAAGCGAACTTTCTATTCATATCTTCATTTACCTTACGGCGGTTTAAAACAATGGATTGAAAATTTGCTCTTGGTACAACAATTAGGCTCCCTTTTTTTAGACTGATTTCAGCATAATGATCTGCGGACAG
>JAJSZO010000012.1:0-8656 GCA_030262795.1 Deltaproteobacteria bacterium
ATTTTACCCGGAAAAATTCAATATGAAAACACGCCGTATAATAATTATTCTGCTGTCCATAACGATACTCTTTGCATGCGCTGGAAGTAATCACGTAATAAAAAAATCCGATAAAACTATTTCAGGTATTAAGGAAATCAAAAAAGGGACGTCTCTGTATAAAAAAGGATGTTACAAGCGATCATTGGAACACTTTTTAAGAGCACATGAATTGTTTGTCTTTTCTGACGATTTAAAAGGGATTGCCATGAGTATGAACAGCATGGGCAATGTTTACAGAGCAACTGATTGCATTTCTTCTGCCATACCTTTTTTTGATGAATCCTGCCGTATGTTTTTATATATTAAAGACACTGAAGGCGCTGTTTGCGCTCTTTCAAACAAAACCGCTGCATTAATAGAAGAAGGCAGGCTTGAAGAAGCTTCTGATGTTTTAAGCCTTGCAGAAAACCTGGCGAAAAATAACAAAAAACTTTCTGCAACATTGCTTAGAAATCGTGGGATTCTTCTTATCAGAAAAAAGAAATTCAAAAACGCTGAAGATATATTTAAAAAAGCTATTAATAAGGTTGAATCTGTAAATTTTTCAGAAATTGCAGCAATTAACTTTGCATTAGGCAAACTTATGCTTGAAACAAATCGCTCTGAAAGTGCTGTTGAGTATTTCAAAAAAGCTTTATCTGCCGATCAATCTTCAGGATTCATCAAAGGAACTGCCGATGATCTAACTGCAATTGGAACTATATATTACACTCAGGATAAATACGAGCTTGCAGTAAATTTTTTAACTCGAAGTATCAAGATTTATGCCCTTATTGGAAACAAGGGTAAAGTGCATGAGATAATGGAGCTTCTGAATAGGTCTTCAGGAAAAGCAGAGATTGATATAGATGTAACAAAGAGTTTTGTTAAAAGATGGCTGGAGGGCAAGTCTTTTGAAAGTCTTTGTGACTGAAAAACTAAAAAAACAGTTTCTATCAAAGCTTTGTTTTTTTGAATAATAAAACGAGGGAAGATATGAAAGTACAAGAATTTATGAAAACGAAAATAACATCTGTGGACGCTGACAGATCAGTATATGATGCGGTTGAGAAAATGGTCGATAGACGAATTAGATCCTTATTGGTCAAATTTCCGGGAAAAGACTTGAACTATGGAATTATCACGGCAAGAGATGTAGTTTTTAAAGTGCTGGCCAAACGTTTGAACCCAAAAGATATTAAAGTATCGGAAATTGCCGCAAAGCCGGTGGTCTGTTTCGATAAAAATGCGGACATATGTGAAGCCGCAGCATTAATGGAGAAGAAAAAAATTGCAAGAGTTTTTATATGCGATGGCAACAAAATGATTGGTGTAATTTCTTTAATAGACATTATGGCAGGCGCTCTGATTATGAGAGCAAGGGGTAGTCATGTTTTTTGAAAAAATTATGTCCATTAGCAAAAAAGAACAGGTAGTTACAAACAATATGAGGAAGCTCATCAAACTCCTCTGCTCTACTTGTGACCTGTTCAGAAAAGCTTTAGAAAAAGACGACCGAAATCTTATGCGGAGTTTAATTGATCTCGAACGTGAAAGTGATTCTATCCGGAGAGAAATTATCTCAAAAATATATGAAGGTGCTTTTTTACCATATCTCAGACCGGACCTGTGCAGATTTGTTGAGATTGTCGATCATGTTTTTGATGTACTTGAAGATATAGTTCTTTACTACTTAGATGGAAAAATCCCCGAACAGATAAAAAATGAATGTATTAGAGTCGCGTATCTTAATTTAAAATGCTGCGAAATGTTTTTAATAACATTTGAGGCAATGTTGAAAGGAAATGACCTGAGAGAGAAAACACTGGCTATCAGAATTTATGAAAAAAAAATTGACGATATTAAATTCAGTTTAATTAAGGACATTCGTAACATACCTATAAACAATTTCTGGGAGGGAAAAATCTTATCTGATTTTATATCAGGCCTTACCAGTATAAGTGATATCATTGAAGATGCCAGTGATTCTCTCCAAATTATAAATGTGAGCATGAAATAAATTATGTGGAAGATCTTGAGCAGTGTCCTTCTGGGCTGGAGCCTTGGTGCCAATGATTCTGCAAATATTTTTGGGACAGGTGTCGCAACAGGTACTATAAAATACAGGACAGCTATATTTCTAACAGCGATCTTTGTGTTATTGGGCGCTCTCCTTGAAGGCCCCAAATGCATGAAAATTGTTGGTGAACTCTCCACTCTTCTTACTATAGAGGCCTTTTATTGCTCACTGGCGGCAGCCATTACCATGGCTGTTCTCACTTTTCTTGCTATTCCAGCCTCAGCTTCTCAAGCTATTATCGGCGCTGTTATAGGTGCTGGAATTTTATCAGGAGCTGCTGATTTCTCCAAGCTTTATAAAATTATCATCTGCTGGATAATTACCCCTGTGAGCGGCATTGTCTTTGGATATTTTTTTCACCGGTCTTTAAGATATGTTTTGGATAAGACCATTACAAACATTACCCACCTGAACTACATTTATTCTACTGGAATTCTTGTGGCGGGCTGTTATGGGGCATATTCCTTAGGCTCAAACAATGTAGCTAATGTGACCGGCGTTTATGTCGGGTCAGGATTACTGTCGGCTGGTATGGCCTCACTGATTGGGGGCATTAGCATTGCCTTAGGAAGTTTAACCTATGGTAAAAAGGTAATGATGACCGTCGGCAAAGGGATTGCTTCATTAGATCCATTCTCTGCCTTTGTTACCATCCTGGCAGAAGCATTTACCCTTCATATCTTTACTCAAATTGGCGTACCTGTCTCTTCATCTCAGGCGATAGTAGGTGCTGTAGTAGGAGTTGGTATCGTAGGAGGATTGCGTACCGTAAGCGCCAAAGTAGTCACTAAAATTACTATAGGTTGGTTTATGACACCCTTGGCAGCAGGTATCCTGACAGTCCTCTTCATAAAATTGTTTGCTGTATGATTGACATTATGAGCAGCTTTGTTTTATAAATTGTGTGCAAGAAATGCGGATTAAACTTTTTCACTATAATTTCACTATAATTTCACTATAATTTCACTATAATTTTAATAAGTTATTGAAATCTAAATTGCTTTAGGGGGTAAATATGGGAGGCATTAACAAGGTAATACTGATCGGACGTTTGGGTAGAGATCCCGAGGTACGCTATACGCCGGATGGCGCTGCTGTCGCCAATTTCAGCATAGCAACTTCTGAAGAATGGAAGGACAAAGCTACCGAAGAAAAAAAAGAACGCACAGAATGGCATCGTATCGTAGCTTTTAGAAGACTTGGAGAAATATGCGGCGAATATCTTTCAAAAGGAAAACAGGTTTACGTTGAAGGCCGTTTACAAACAAGATCATGGGAAAAAGACGGTGTTACAAGATATACTACTGAAATTGTCGCATATGATGTGCAGTTTCTCGGTGGAAGAGATTCTGCAATTTCAGATGAGCCACCTTTAAATACTCAAGCTTCTGATACTCCCCCCAAGTCGTCAGGTTCCGGTACAACTGGCGATGATATTCCCTTTTAAATTGTTTTTTGATAGAAATTTAAACAAGGAGTAAAGCATGCAGGAATATACAATTTATCCTCTCGTTGTCGGTATTAATGAGACTGATCAGGGCGTCATGACATATCTTCATGATTACGGAAAAAGGATTTTGCTGCCTATTTATGTTTTTTATTTAAAAGGTGGAGATAAAAACATACTTGTAGACACGGGACTTGAACAATTTGTTGTATCTGATAAAATAAGAAAAAACTGCGGGCTTAATATACTTGAGTTTGAAGACGCGCTTGCAACATTAAATTTAAAGCCGAAAGATATAGATATAATTATTCACACTCATCTTCATAATGATCATTGTGAAAATGATTATAAATGCTCAAATGCTGATGTTTATGTACAAAAAGCAGAATACGAATTTTTAAAAAATCCTCATCCTGTTGATCACAGATATTATCCTGACGTTCTTGACGATGTTAATGTCATTGAACTGGAGGGAGATGCAAATATATTAGACGGAATTGATGTGATTTTTACTCCTGGCCATTCAGTTGGAGGACAATCTGTCTCTGTAAATACATCAAAAGGGAAAGCTATTATCACAGGTTTGTGCTGTAATGATAAAAATTTTCCATCATCAGGCCCGGCCATTGCACCGGGCGTACACATAAATGTCATGGAAGCTTATGATTCAATGCAAAAATTAAAGAAAACAGCAGATATCCTTATCCCTCTGCACGATCTTTCTATAGGAAAGTTAAAAACCATTCCATAAAATCAGAAACTATGCATCACAGCTTCAGGCCTGTCATGATCTCGTTTTTACGCCCTTCTTAAAAAATGTGAAATATCCGGTTGTTTCGCTTTAAGTTGGTAGCCGAAGCAATGAATTAACTGGTGGGGAGTGCCTGAATGAGAACCGGAAATCATGAAATAATTGTGAATTATTTGAACCAGACAAGAGGGTTTGATTTTTCCGGGTGCCGGACTTCCATGATTGCGCGCCGGGTCAACCAACGCGTTTCTTTCACAAAATGCAAAGACTTCAGGGAATACTTTCATTACCTGAAAAAATACCCCGAAGAGCTCGAAAATCTGATTGATGTACTGACCATCAATGTGAGCTGTTTTTTTCGGGATACACTGGCCTTTGAATATATTGCTAAAAAAGTCCTTCCAACCATCATTTCACAAAAAAAGCGGAGCTCTGATAACTCTTTACGCGTCTGGTCAGCCGGTTGCTCAATGGGTGAGGAGCCTTATTCTGTTGCTATTCTGATCAATGAACTTTTTAAGAAGGAGAAGCTGAACTTTGATGTCAACATTTTTGCCACGGATATTGATGGCAAGGCATTACGAAAAGCGCAAAAAGCAGTTTACCCGATTCAAAGTATTGAAAATGTTAAATACCGATTATTGAAAAAATATTTTGTTTCCAAAAAGCAATCATTTCAGTTAATATCTGAGATAAGGAACCTTGTGTCGTTTACAGTTTATGACATGCTTGATAAAAGAAATTACGCTCCTCCTGAAAGCGTTTTTGGTGGTTTTGATATCGTGTTTTGCCGGAACGTTTTAATCTATTTTAATGCCAAATACCAGAATTTGATATTCGATAAATTATATCGCTCATTGACGGTGGATGGTTACCTGGTGCTGGGGAAAGTGGAAATTCCTCCAGCAGACTATAAAAGTCGTTTCAGAAGGGTAAATAATTGTTGTCATATCTATCAAAAAAGGTCAGATGGTCGGATGACTGGTTTCAACGAATCAAGGATGGAAAGATGAAGACAGGATTGCAGTTTAAAAGCTTTAAAACCCGTCTGACCTTCTGGTTTCTTATTGTGGCTCTTTTGCCCATGATTACTATTATTGTTATCGTTTATAATCAATGGACGCAGTCTATAAAGAAAAATGCTTTTAGCAAGCTCGGGGCTGTCAGGGATCTCAAAGTAAAACAGGTCAACACCTGGCTTGACGAAAGAATTGGCGACCTTCGCACTGTTTCTGAAGACCTGAAAATAAGAGATCTTGAAAAAATATTCAACAAAACGGAACGTACTCAAAATGACATAAAAATAATAGGAAATACCAGAACAACTTTGAGGAGCTATCTTAAAAACTATCGGGACTATCAAGAAATCTTTATTATTAACCAGCTTTCCGGCAAGGTTGAAGTCTCAACGGACATGTCAAAAGAAGACATTGACATGTCAAAAAATTTATATTTCACTGAACCGATGCGGACCAAACAAGTTTACATTAAAGACATCTATTATTCCAAAACTCTCAATAAACCTTTTATGTCATTTTCTATCCCCATCTATTGCAGCGCTCACGGCGGGAAACATATCACGGGCATAATGGTTGTTCGCGTTGATCTGCAACTTACACTCCACGATCTGCTCCTTGACCGCACCGGCATGGGAAATACAGGAGAAACGCTTCTTGTCAATAAAGATGTAATAGCCTTAAATAAATTGAGATGGTATGACAATACGTCCCTTAAGTTAAAACTACGGGGTGAACCGGCAATCCAGGCCGCTCTGGGAAAGACCGGAATTATTGAGGCAACAGATTACAGAGGTGAAAAGGTCCTTGCCGCATATACCTATATTCCAGGAACCGAATGGGGTTTTGTGTCCAAACAGGATATTGAAGAGATCTATGCGCCTATTCAATTAATACTTCGGGAAATTTTGATGCTTCTTGTGATTTCAGCAGCGGTCGTTTATATTTTTGCATTTTTACTGGCAAGAAATATGGTTAAACCTCTCAGTGAGATGGTGAAGGTTTCCGGGAGATTAAAAGAAGGAGACCTTTCTGCTCGAAATCATTTCAAGATGGTTGATGAATTCGGCTTCCTGGCACGGTCATTCGACGAAATGGCTGATTCCATGGCTGCCCGTATTTTCATTCAGCAGGGTGTTTCTCAAGTTGGCCAGGTCATGGTAGGCGCTAAAAAAATGAATGATTTTAGTTCTGAAGTTCTCAAGGCACTTGTGAAAAAGACCGGTTCCGCTTTCGGCGCTTTTTATCTGCGTAGCGAAGAGGGCAATAGATTTGAGCACTTAACTTCGTTAGGTGTCAATCCGGAGCTTTTAGAGCCTTTTGATGTATCTATTTTAGAAGGTGAATTCGGAATGGCGCTGGCAACAAAAAAAATAGCCCATATCAGGGATATTCCGGAGGATACCGTCTTTAAATTTAAGACATTTACCGGAACAGCGTTGCCAAAAGAGATTATTACAATTCCCATTATCATTAATGACAGGGTAATGGCCGTTATCTGTCTTGCAAGTCTCAATACCTATCCGAAAGATAGCCTGAAAATCTTAAACCAGGTTTGGCAGGGGATAAACACCGGTTTTTCAAACATCTTTGCCACTGAAAATACCCGACGAATTGCAAAGGAATTAAGAAAGAAAAATCAAATATTACAGACCCAGTCTGAAGAATTACAGGCTCAGTCTGAAGAATTAGAAACTCAGTCTGAAGAACTCCAGCAAACATCAGATGAATTGCAAGCGCAGAATGTTGAACTGGAACTTCAGGCGCAGCAAGTGAAAGATGCCGATCGCCTGAAAAGCGAATTTTTGTCCAACATGAGCCATGAACTCCGGACTCCCCTTAACTCAGTCATGGCGTTATCCAGGGTCCTTATAATACAGGCAAAGGACAAACTCTCCAACGAGGAAGTAAATTATCTTGAAATTATTGAACGAAACGGGCAAAATCTTCTTTCGCTGATTAATGATATTCTTGATCTTTCCAGGATAGAGGCCGGAAAAATGGATATTAACCCAAAGCTCTTTCCGATTGGTTCAACAGTTGAAATTATTATAGAAAGGCTTGAGCCGGTCGTTTCGGAAAAAGGCATCTACATACATCAGGAATTTGCAGATAAGTTACCTCAAATTGAAAGTGATGAAATCCTCACGCATCAGATACTTCAGAACGTTATCGGGAATGCGGTTAAGTTTACAAAGGAAGGTGGCGTAACTGTTTCCGCCAATAGCGATGCAAAAAAGGTTTATATCCGGGTGGAGGATAGCGGTATTGGAATCTCTGAAAAATATTTACCCCATATATTTGATGAATTCAGGCAGGTTGACGGCACGGCTTCCAGGCACTATGAAGGCACAGGCCTCGGACTTGCCATCGCTCATAAGGCCGCAAAAATACTTGGCTGCGAACTGACTGTGGAAAGCAGCGCGGGAAAGGGCTCTATATTTACTTTGAGCATGCCGGTTAAATGGCCTGGGACAGCTTCAGTATCCAAGCCCCTTGCTTTGATGAAAGCAGGAGAAATCGTTCCAAAAGGCAAGACCATAACCGGAAAGCCGGAAGCTTCTAACAAGATTCTTATAGTTGAGGACAATGAGGCGACCGTTATCCAGGTCAGGCAAGTTCTGGAAAGTCGGGGTTATCATGTGGATGTTGCGCGTGGGGGTCAGGAAGCGCTTGATTATATCAAAAGAGCGATTCCGGATGGTATTATCCTCGACCTGATGATGCCGGAGGTGGATGGCTTTGAAGTGCTGAAAAAGCTTAGCAGCAACCAGGCCACGACGGGAATTCCGGTTCTGATTCTGACTGCGAGGGATCTGACGCGAGAAGATCTCAATAAATTAAGCTCCAATAATATCCGGCAGATGATTCAAAAAGGAGATGTAAACAGTGAAGATCTGTTATCCGTGATCAGATCAATGCTTGAAGCAGAACCTCGGAAACAACAACAAACAACAAGCGCAAAGAAATTAAAAACTATCCTTGTGGTTGAAGACAACCCTGACAACCTTATTACCATAAAAGCCGTGTTGCAAAACAAATACAACGTATTGGAGGCAACAGATGGAGAAAAAGGTCTGAGCATGACGCTAAAAGAACGACCCGACCTGGTCCTTCTTGATATGGCCCTGCCCGTGATGGATGGCTTTACAGTGGTCGGAAAAATTAAGGAAGACAAAACAGCCGGACATATCCCCGTCATTGCAATGACTGCGCGCGCAATGAAGGGCAATAGAGAAAAAACTATCAGGGCGGGGTGTGACGACTATGTTTCAAAGCCGGTTGATCCTGAAAAGATATTGAAAAAGATTGAGAAGTGGTTGGCGTTGGAGAAATAGAGA
>JAJSZO010000012.1:8756-14139 GCA_030262795.1 Deltaproteobacteria bacterium
AGGAATTGGAAGATTAGGGGATTAGAGGGCGGTCATGGCAAAAATATTAGTAATAGACGACAAGCAGAACAATCTGATTACTGTTTCAGCTTTATTAAAGGCGTTAATTCCCGGTTGCAAGGTGATAACCGCACTGTCGGGTCATGAGGGCATAGAAAAAGCCATAGCAGAATCACCGGATACGATTCTGCTTGATATCAAGATGCCGGGTATGCACGGGTTTGAGGTCTGCAAAAGACTCAAACACGACGAAAGTACAAAAAACATTCCTGTTATTATGCTAACAGCCATCAAAACAGGCTCCGCCGATCTCATCCGGGGACTTGAGATCGGCGCTGATGCTTACCTGGCCAAGCCCATTGATGAGTATGTGCTGGCAGCCCAGGTTAACACATCTTTGCGAATAAAAAAGGCGGAAGATGCTTTGCGTGGGCAAAAAGATCTTCTGGAGAACATGGTGCAGAAAAAGACAGAGGCGCTCAGGAAAAGCGAGCAACAGCTTCGAGCCATTTTTGAGGCTACCCGGGATGTATCATTTATTATAGCTGATACCCATGATCCTGAATATCCGATTATAGAGTTCAGCCCGGGCGCAGAAAAGATATTTGGCTATAAACGCGCTGAAATAATAGGACATCCTGTTTCCATAGTGTACCAGCCCGAAGAAGTCGCGAAATTCATGTTTGCCTACCGGCAATTGAAAAACGACGAATCGGGATTTTCCGGTGAAACCATCCTTGTGCGGAAATCCGGAGAAAGATTTCCCGCACTTTTTTCCACATATCCCTTGTTTGATGAAAGAGGTGAGATGTATGCTGCTTTGGGTGTAAGCATTGAAATCAGCAAACAAAAGAGACTCGAAGCCCAACTCCGGCAATCCCAGAAAATGGAGTCCATCGGCACTCTGGCCAGCGGAATTGCCCATGATTTTAACAATATTCTTGCGGCTATTATCGGTTATACCGAACTGGCAAGTTATGATGTACCTAAAAATTCCACTATCCGGAAAAATCTTGAGGAAATACTTAGAGCCAGTGATCGCGCCTGTGACCTGGTAAAGCAAATTTTATCCTTCAGCCGTAAAACGGAAAAAACATTTTTGCCAGTGCAGCCGGGTAGTATTGTCAAGGAAGTCATAAAGCTGCTTCGTTCGTCACTTCCGGCCTCCATAGAAATCAGAGAAAAAGTCACCGCAACAGGAAACATTCTGGGCGATGCAACGCAACTCCACCAGGTAATTATGAACCTTTGTACTAACGCTTATCATGCTATGATGGAGGAAGGTGGAATACTGGAAGTGAGTCTGACTGCAGTTGATCTGGATGCCGAATCGGCAGCTCAACATGCTGAGCTGAAACAGGGGCAGTATTTCATGCTTACCGTAAGCGATACGGGTCAAGGTATGGACAGGGCTACCATGGACAGGATCTTTGACCCTTATTTTACCACCAGGGAGAAAGACCATGGCACTGGTTTGGGCCTTTCGGTTGTCCACGGTATCGTCAAGAGCTACGGCGGTGTTATTATGGTTTACAGCAAGCCGGGAGAGGGAACTACCTTCCACGTCTATTTTCCTGTGTTTGAAGAGGAGCAAAAGTCGGCTGAGTTCAAACAAAAGGAACCCGTACCCACCGGTGACGAGCGGGTTCTTCTTGTCGATGATGAGCCAAGTCTGACAGAACTCGGACAGCAGATGCTGGAACTGCTGGGATATAACGTAACAACCCGAACCAGCAGCCGCGAGGCCTTGGAGCTGTTCCGTTCCAAAGCGCATCAGTTCGATATTGTAATTACTGACATGACTATGCCGGAAATGATGGGAGATCGGCTGGCGCAGGAACTGCTAAAGATTCGGCCAGATATTCCGATTATCATTTACACAGGGTTCAATGAAAAAATCTCGAAAAACAGGGCCAGAGACATTGGAATTCGAAAGTTCATCATGAAACCCTTGGTGATATCAAATCTGGCAAAAGCGGTTAGGGAGGTACTGGATGGCGCAGTCGTATAATATATAAGAGGGACGGCTATCTAATCCATTGTATCAAGTACTTCAAACCCTTCCTTCTCAAGAGCTTTTTTTATGATACCGGTTTTACAGGAAGAGAGCCGGAAATAATATGTCCTTTTGTTTGCAAGTTGGGCTGTCATGCCCACATTAATTATATCCCCTTCATTATCATTTATAATGTGAAGAACTTTTTTGAATGCTCCGGGTTTTTCTCCTATCACTACATCAATACGTGAGCTTGCGGTAAGCATTCCCATCATTTCAATAAAGGCTCTCAGGATATCCGTTCCTGTAATTATACCAACCAGTTTGCCGTTTTTTGCAACTGGCATTCCGCCAATTTTGTGCTTATAAATGAGCTGGGCTGCAACTTCGAGATCATCATCAGGATCAACTGTAATAGGATTTTTTATAATCAAGTCCGAGAGCGTGACGCCTGCGACCATTGAGGGTATAAGTCCTTGTTTCAAATCTGCAAGTGTAACCAGGCCTGCAAGCAAGTTTTTCTTTGCAACTACAGGCAGATGACGGATTGAGTTGATTTTCATCAGCTCAATAGCCTCACTTATGGAGGCATTTTCCGTTATTGTGATAGGCTCGGAAATCATTAAGGAATGTATTTTCATGGAGTTTTCCTCAAATTCGGCTGATAATTGCACAGAGGTTCTTCTGCCAGAAAGTCGCCGGTCGCCTCATAAGCTCTTGCTCTGCAACCGCCGCAAACTTTTTTGAATTCGCATTTTCCGCATTTTCCCTTTAGTTTACTAAAATCGCGTAAAGCCAAAAATACTTCTGAATTGTTCCAGATATCTGCAAAAGATGTTTTTGTAACATCACCGCAGTTTACTTGAAGAAACCCGCAGGGTTGCACAACACCCCTGTGCGAGATAAAACAAAATCCTGTTCCTCCAAGACATCCTCTGGTTACTGCATCAAGACCATGCGTTTTAAAACTAACTGATTTTCCTTCGTTTTTTGCTCTTTGCCTGAGTATTCTGTAGTAATGCGGAGCACATGTGGCTTTTAATTGCAGGGGTGTTTTTTCCCTTTGATCATAAAACCAGTTAAGAGTACGTTCATATTCTTCTGACGATATTCCCTGGTCCAGAATATATTTGCCGCGGCCTGTCGGTACCAGAAGAAAAATATGATGAGCTACCGCGCCAAGATTAACAGCGAGTTCCTGAATTTTAGGGATCTGATCCAGGTTTGCTTTTGTTATGGTTGTGTTTATTTGAAATTCTATTCCAACATCTTTAGTTAGTTTTATACCTCGAAGTGCGCTGTCAAATGCACCGTCAACACCCCTGAAGCTGTCATGGCTTTCTTTTGTAGAACCATCTAAGCTTATACTTATTCTTTTTATGCCCGCATCCGCCATTTTTTTGGCAGATTGTTCCGTTATAAGCGTTCCATTTGGAGCCATTACCATTCTCAGGCCTTTATCCGTACCGTAACTCGCTATTTCAAAAATGTCCGGCCTTAGCAAAGGCTCTCCACCTGTAAGTATGATTATGGGCTGTCCAACTTCTGCTATCTGATCAAGAAGCTGCAGAGAAGTTTTTGTGTCAAGCTCGCCGGTGTACGGACCTTTTGTGGCTGAGGCACGGCAGTGTACGCATGAAAGATTGCAGTTGCGCGTGGTTTCCCATGCAATAAGTCGAATTGTCGATCCTTTGTTTTCAGCATGCGGATGAGATTTCGGTGGAAATGTGTGATTGTTATGCGTCATATGGTTTTCTACCTGTGCGTTCAGCTATTAGCCGCTAACCGCTAATAGCTAAACGCTAATTAACTCTTTAGCTGCATCAATAGCAAAATATGTAAGGATCATGTCTGCGCCGGCGCGTTTGATTGAAATTAATGTTTCCATCATTACTTTTTTGCCGTCTATCCATCCCATTTTTTCGGCGGCTTTAATCATTGCGTATTCGCCGCTGACATTGTATGCGGCAACGGGAAGGGTTATTTCACTGCGTATGCGATATATAATGTCAAGATAAGGAAGAGCCGGCTTGACCATAATTATGTCAGCGCCTTCTTCTATATCCAGCGAAACTTCCCTGAGCGCCTCAAGTGAATTGGCAGGATCCATCTGGTATGTTCTTCTATCTCCGAATTTTGGAGAAGATTGAGCTGCATTGCGGAACGGTCCGTAATAAGACGAGCAATACTTGGCTGCATATGACATGATGGGAGTATTGCTGAAGCCGTTTTCATCAAGGGCGTTGCGGATCTCAGCAACACGGCCGTCCATCATGTCGGATGGAGCCACCATGTCTGCTCCTGCTTTTGCATGCGACAGAGCCGTTCCGGCAAGAAGGTCAAGGGAGGCATCGTTGTTTATGATTTGTCCTTCCACAATTCCGCAATGTCCATGATTCGTGTACTGGCATAAACATACATCAGTTATCACAACAAGATCCGGTATCTTTTTTTTCAGGGCACCAATTGCCTTTTGAACGATACCATGTTTTGCATAAGCACTCGTTGCAA
The DNA here is from genome assembly GCA_030262795.1 of Deltaproteobacteria bacterium. Taxonomy (GTDB): domain Bacteria; phylum Desulfobacterota; class Desulfobacteria; order Desulfobacterales; family ETH-SRB1; genus B13-G4. The sequence goes on from JAJSZO010000012.1 coordinate 13,264, forward strand.
GTGGGTCTTTATTCTCAGGTATTCCAAAAAGCATAACAGCAGGTATGCCAAGCTTAAAGGCTTGTTCTGCAGTTTTAACAAGATTGTCGATGGATAATTGATAGTGTCCGGTCATGGACTCAATGGGATTTTTAACTCCCTTGCCGCCTATAACAAAAAGTGGAAGAATTAAGTCATCTACAGAAAGTGTGGTTTCACGAATCATTCGCCGGAAGGCTTCATTTTGCCTCAAGCGTCTTGGCCTGTATTCCGGAAATAACATCAATTTTCTCCCTTGCAGTTATTGAAGCTGAAGAGCTCATAGCTAATAGCTTTTTTCCTCTATTCTCTTATCTTCTCAACCTCTCAACCTCTCAACTTCTTATCCCCTTATCCCCTCTATCGCAATCACGCTATCTCTTCATCTGTAAGATAACATGCCGGATCCGGTGCAAAAACATCGCCTGTTGTGGCTTCGGCTCTTACCCTGAAATTTCCGGCACAAATGTCTAACCACCGGCACGTAGCACATCTGCCCTTTACATACTTTTTTTTCTCTTTAAGCTTTTTCATTAAAGGTTCTGAGGTGTCTGTCCATATTTCGGAAAATGGTCTTTTCCGAACATTTCCAAAACTGTAATGTCGCCAGAACTGATCAGCGTAAACCTCTCCATCCCAGCTAATACATCCAATGCCCCGTCCGGAATTGTTTCCTTCATTCATTTTGAGAAGCTCAAGGACTTCTGCCGCACGTTTCGGATCTTCTTTAAGCAACCTCAGATAGAGGTATGGCCCATCAGCATGATTATCAACAGTTAATACTTCTTTTGGTTTTCCTTTATCATGGAGTTTTTTTGTCAGATCCATTATCAGGTCAACTGCTTTTCTGGTTTCATC
>JAJSZO010000012.1:14239-22377 GCA_030262795.1 Deltaproteobacteria bacterium
GCAAGTTTTAGACCGTCCTTAAACTCAGTGGTGAGCTTTTTATAAAGATTATCAAGTTTAATATCATCCTTCATCATTTGTTCAATAATGAAATCAATGGCATTTTCTTCCAGCACAACATTAATATCACTATTTTTGAAAAAATACAGCTCTATTTTTTTTATATCATCATAATAAGACTTGATATTTTTTATTGCATTTCCGACATCCATTATATTTTTGCAGTAATAAGAAGCAACTACATCAATACGAGATGGAGTAAGAGTAAGATTGTACTTGTCGGTTAAATTTTTCTTGTTTGCCGTTATATATTCATGAATGGTTTTTTTTTCTCCAAGTTCCAAACTTTCAAAGGTTTTGTCCAGCTCTTTGGTTTTTGATATATCTAAAAGTTTTTTTAGATATTCTTTTGGATCTTCCATCAGAGAAACGATTGCGGGGAATTTTTTAGTATTGGTTGAAGGTAGTGTTTTTTCAAACAGAAGCAGAGCCTTTTCAATTGCACTTACCAGGCCTCTTGCTCCTGTATTTTCTTCAAAGGCACGTTTTGCTAAAATACGAAATACTTTATCTTCAAACTTTATATCAATACCATATGCTGCGAAATCAAGTTGTTTCCCAAGAATTACGGGATTGTTGGGATTTTTCAGAATTTCGTAAAGGTCGCATTCAGTCAAATTATCAAAAACAGTTTTTACAGGAAGACGTCCTACAAATTCTGTCTCAAATCCGTATTCTATAAGATCTTCCGACTTAACATGTTTGAGAATATCAACATCCTCCTCAACGCTTATTATCTTTGCGCCAAAGCCGATATCCTGATTTTTCATGCGTTTTTTAATTATCTCCGGAAGATCGCTAAAAGCTCCGCTCATGATAAACAGGATATTTTTGGTGTTTACAGAACGTTTGTTTCTTTTACCTGTTTTACGAAATCGTTCAATTTCCTGAATCATCGAAATCGGGTCATGCGGAACTTTTAAATCAATATCTGTTTCTTCCATGGGTTTAAGCAGAGCGCGCTGCACGCCCGTCCGTGAAATATCAGCGCCAATCATCTGTCTATTTGCCGCGATTTTATCAAGTTCGTCAATATAAATAATACCATGCTGAGCGAGTTCGATATCGTCGTTTGCTTCTTTGACAAGATCGCGGATCAGATCTTCTACATCTCCTCCCACATAGCCTGTCTCGCTGAATTTTGTAGCATCACCCTTTACAAAAGGAACCCCGAGTTTACCAGCTATCAGCTTAATCATATATGTCTTGCCGACACCTGTGGGGCCGATCATAAGGATATTGCTCTTTATGCCTCCTATGATCTCATTGGTTTTTTCAGGTGAAGCCATGGCGTGTGTTATCCGGGTGAAGTGAGTGCAGATTTTTGTGGAGAGAATTGCTTTAGCATCATCCTGCTTAATTATATATTGATCAAGATAAGAAATAAGCTCCTCGGGTTTTAGATCAAAATTGATTTTTTGATCTTTTTTAGGCGGTACCTCTGTCTTTTCCGAAGTAGCTACCTCGGGAAAAACCATTGGAGATACAATTTTAACATTGCCCCCAAACTTCTTGGACAGAAAGTCAGCTATTTCTCTTTCAATTTCTCTTGGGTTTGGCATTTTTTGATTGAATTCTTTCATAATTTTTAACTATAATCATATATATTAAAAAATGCAAGCAAGAGTTCTGAAATTCGATTTTGTGGAGCGAGATTTTTTAAATTTTACTTGCAAAAAAAGTAGAAGACTTTAATGTAGTTAATCCTATAAGGAATGTGGACGAAATAACTTTTGGTTTTTTGTGGGAGGCAGGTAACATGGGCTCTATTGATGAACAGATTTTAAAATCAACCAAGGAAATAGTTGTTAAATTTATAGAGGCTGGGAGGCTTTCTCCGACCGGTTTCGATGAAATGTTCAAAAGTATTTATTACACAATTGAAAAGACCGTGCAAAGTCCAAGAGAAAAACATGAAAATGAATGAATCTTGTTTAAAAAAAGTTAGTATTGAAAAAGCGGGCGAAGATCTATTTGACTTTGCAATTGATCGTTCAGATATAAAGCTGATTTTGCAAAATTTGCCTGAGGATATAAAAATTAACAGGGTTTCAGTAGAATATGAAATTCAATTATTAAAAATTCTGACTGTTGGATGGAGTATTTCGTTTTTTGGAGATAAAATATCTTTCAAGAAAGAATTATCAGAATTATTCTGGAACGCTGTTCAAAGTTTTTCTCAGAACATTTCAACGCTATCATCTTCATCTACAGGTAAAGAGATTAACTACTTTAATACTTTAAAAGAACGATTGGATATATATTTAAATGCGTTAACTCTTGTTCCTGATAATTCTGATCCTATGGTATCAATCGGCCCGAAATTTGCCGAAATTTGTGGAAGTGAAAATAACGCACACATTATACTATCCGGAGCAAAAGTATTTAATCTTTCTCTTGGTGGTGTAAAAAATTATCTTGAGTCTATCCAGATTGAATAAGGAACGTGGACGAATAGAATTCTCTATCTTCCAATTTTCATATCCTTCTCGAATTTTCTGCTGAAAATACATTACATCAGATGAATCCCATGTAGGAGCATCAAGCAACAGTTTGCTTAGAGCATTTTTCTTTTTTTCTTCAGTCAGAATAATTATTTTAATCTTTTGAGTTAAAATTTTTCTTAATTCATCTGGTATTTTGATCATTCCATTTTTATGAATGGCTTCAAACGCAAAAGCTTCCATCATTCCTCCAATGTTCCAGAGAAAACCCCTAAATATTGCTGGAACGTTGATGTTTGAAAGTTTTGTAAAAAGTTTGTTTTACGAGTTTATCAACATTTAATTATTAATAATATCACATATCATGGGACATTGATAAGGAACTTCCGGCGGAAATTTCACCTCCGGCGCTGGCCATTGAAAAAGATCCGGATTCCATATAATCTTTCATGAGCAGAACCGCATCCCTGTCTTTAAAGAGTTTATCCGTGGCCTCATCAAATGTTAATATTTGTAGGGGCAGATCTGTGTGCCTGCCCCTTACCTGTCTATCCCTGACAATAATATCGAACATCCGCATGGTGGACATGTAATGTAAAGGGCGAACACACAGGTTCGCCCCTGCAAATTTTTTGGCACAGACTTTTTGTTGACAAGAGAAACAACTTGTCATATGTTGAATTTTGATTCATATCATGATAAATAGTTCATCACCGATGGAGTTTTAAAATGAAAAATGGCAAACCTTCAAGAAAGGAACGGGATTATTTACGTCACCGTCAGGAAATTCTTCAGACCGCTTTAGAGCTTTTTTCACAACGTGGTTTTCACAATGTCTCAATGCATGAAATAGCAACTGCATCCGAATTTGCGGTTGGTTCGCTGTATAAATTTTTTTCAAACAAAGAAGACCTTTACAGAGCCCTTATGATAGATACGTCGAAAGTGTTTCATTCGTCATTGATGGCAGCGCTCACAACATCAGGGAATGAACTGGAGAAGATCAGGGCTTGTGTGGAAGCCAGGATAAAAGTCTTTATGGAGAATATAGATTATGTTCGTCTTTATCTTGCTGAAACACGTGGAGCCAGTTTCAATATCAAGGCTGGGCTGGATAGTGACATAAAGATACGGTATAATGTTTTCCTTCAAAAACTGGCAAATGTATTTGAAAGCGGAATCAGGAAAAAAGTTTTTAAGAAATTCGATCCCTACCTTCTTGCGGTCGCTCTTGACGGTATCTCAAACGCCTTTTTGTTTGAGCACTTCAATAACCCTGATAAACATCCATTTGATGCAAGCTTGATTTTAGATATATTTTTTCAACAGATTTATGAAAAGGGAGAAATGGAAAAATGCAACTTGGTAAAATAGTTTACAACCCCGTTAAGTGGACCGCGGTACTGGCCGCTCTGTTAAGCGGCCTTTTGCTATCAGGTTGCGACCGCCAAAGCCAAGCCCCGCCGTCGCGTCCTGTTCCGGAAGTGTCCACGGTGGCGGTCCAAACCCAAAAGATTATGCTGGCCACTGAATTGCCGGGCCGGACATCCGCCTATCGTATTGCGGAAATCCGGCCCCAGGTCAGCGGCCTGATACTAAAACGCATGTTTACGGAAGGTTCCAATGTTAAGGCCGGCCAGGTACTTTATCAGATTGACCAGTCGTCTTTTAAGGCAGCACTCGACAATGCCAGGGCCGCCCTCGACCGGTCCAAGGCCAGTCTTTTTTCACTCAATATGCGAGTTGAGCGCTACAAGTCATTACTTGCAGACAAGGCTGTGAGTCAACAGGATTACGATGATGCGGCTGCTGCCCTGCAACAGGCAAAGTCCGATATTCAGTATTGGAAAGCGACTGTTGAAACGGTCCGGATTAATTTGCGTTATACTCAGGTTGCTTCGCCTATCTCAGGCTGCATCGGCAGATCCAATGCAACAGAAGGTGCTATCGTGACCGCTTATCAGCCTGTGCCTCTTGCAACTATCCAGCAACTGGATCCCATTTATGTAGATGTACCTCAATCTACCACCGAATTGTTGCGCTTGAAGCGTTACATGGAGGACGGCCGTCTCAAGAACCATGGAACGGATCAGAACAAGGTCAAGCTTATTCTGGAAGACGATACAGCATATCCATTGGAAGGGATATTGCAGTTTAGCGATGTTACGGTGGACCCGACGACAGGATCAGTAATTTTGCGGGTTGTCTTTCCAAATCCAAAAGGCATTCTTTTGCCGGGCATGTTCGTCCGGGCGGTGATTAAAGAAGGCGTCAATGAACAGGCCATTCTTGTTCCTCAGCAGGGTGTGTCCCGCGATCACAGGGGGAATCCCGTTGCACTGATTGTGGATGCCGAAGGAAAAGTCGAGCAGCGGATGCTCACTCTTGATCGGGCAATCAAGGACAAATGGCTCGTTTCCGCAGGTCTTGGTGCAGGTGATCGGGTAATTGTTGAGGGATTGCAGATGTTGCGGCCGGGAACGGTTGTGAAGGTGGTTCCTTGTGAAGGAGGCATGTGATGCTGTCAAAATTCTTTCTCAATCGTCCGGTCTTTGCCTGGGTTATTGCCATCGTTATAATGACTGCGGGTGGGCTGGCGATTTACAATTTGCCCATATCGCAGTATCCCCCCATCGCTCCGCCGTCCATTGCCATTGACTCCTTTTTCCCAGGGGCTTCGGGTGAGACTGTGGAAAACACCGTAACCCAGATCATTGAGCAAAAGATGACAGGTCTGGACAATATGCTCTACCTTTCCGGTACCAGTTCATCATCCGGCGCGTCCCGCATTGAACTTACCTTTGCTCCCGGGACAGATCCGGATCTTGCCTGGTCCAAGGTGCAGAATAAGCTCCAGCTTGCCATGGCCAGCCTGCCCGATGTGGTTCAACGCCAGGGGGTCAAGGTCAGCAAATCGACCAAAAACTACCTGTTAATCGTAGCATTGATCTCGGAAGACGGCAGTATGAACGGCGACGATTTGCGAGACTATGCACAATCCAATTTGGAGAAAATACTGTCGCGGGTGCCGGGTGTGGGTGAAGTCGAAAATTTCGGATCCCAGTATTCGATGCGGGTCTGGGTCAACCCCGATAAGCTTACCGGCTACAACCTGACCATTGAAGATGTTATCATGGCATTACGGGCTTACAACGTGGAGGTCTCTGCCGGTCAGTTCGGAGGAGCGCCGGCCATGGAAGGCCAGCGTCTGAACGCTGCTATCATCGTCCAGCATCTGCTCCAAACCCCGGAGGAGTTTGCCGCCATTCCTATCCGCACCAATCCGGACGGCTCTGTGGTACGTATCAAAGACATCGGACGGACGGAACTGGGGACCGAGCGTTACGATGTCGTAGCCAATTACAATGGCAAACCTGCCGCCGGCATGGCTATCCGTCAGGCAGCCGGCGCAAATGCTCTGGATACGGCTGATGCCGTCAAACAAAAACTAAAAGAGATGAGTCAGTATTTCCCCCCGGGTATGAAGGTGATTTATCCCTACGACACCAGCCCTTTTACCAAGGTGGCCATTGACAGGGTGGTCAAGACCCTGTTTGAGGCGGTACTGCTGGTCTTTATAATCATGTATCTTTTCATGGGCAATATCCGGGCCACCTTGATTCCGACCATTGCAGTGCCGGTGGTGCTGCTCGGGACATTTGCGGTTCTGGAGTTTTTCGGGTTCTCCATAAACATGCTGACTATGTTTGCCATGGTTCTTGCCATAGGCCTGCTGGTGGACGACGCCATCGTGGTAGTGGAAAACGTGGAGAGGATCATGGCCGAGGAGGGGCTCTCTCCGAGGGAGGCCACGGCCAAGTCCATGGACGAGATCACCAGCGCTCTGATCGGCATCGGGCTGGTGCTCTCGGCGGTATTCGGCCCCATGGCCTTTTTCCAGGGCTCAACAGGGGTTCTCTACCGCCAGTTTTCCGTCACCATCATTACTTCCATGCTCCTTTCGGTTGTCGTAGCCCTGATCCTGACCCCGGTTCTCTGCGCATCGTTTCTTAAACCGATACCAGCCGGGCATGCGCCTGCAGACAACGCGGTTTTTTTTCTGCGCCCTTTTTTTAAGTGGTTTGATCGGAACTTTGTGCGGATCAGGGGGCTTTATGTGAGAGTCATCGGTCATTCCTTTTCAAGAACATTGCGCTACCTGATTATCTATCTTTTGATTGTGACGGCAGCAGGATTCTTGTTTTATCGGATGCCAACCTCCTATCTCCCGGACGAAGACCAGGGAAGTCTGTTGATACAGGTCATGCTTCCTTCCGGTTCTACCCTGGAGCAGACCCGAAATGTCATGGATAAAGTCAATGACCATTTTTTAGAAAATGAGAAAAACGGAGTGGACTCCTTTATATCGGTTGTCGGTATAAGTTTTGGCGGTCAGGGGCAGAACATGGGCATGGGCTTTGTTAAACTCAAGGACTGGAAGCTGCGCCAACTGCCGGAACTGAAGGTTAAGGCCATCGCCGGCCGGGCAATGGGAGCTTTTTCACAGATAAAAGAGGCTATGGTGTTTGCTTTTCCTCCACCGGCGGTTATCGAACTGGGCAATGCAACCGGCTTTGATTTTCAGTTGCAGGACCGCGGCGGTCTGGGCCACGAAAAACTTATGGCAGCTCGTAATCAGCTCCTCGGCATGGCCATGCAGGATCCACGGCTGGTCAGTGTCCGGCCTAACGGCATGGAAGATGTGCCCGAATACCGAATTGACGTGGATTGGAATAAGGCCGGCGCCATAGGGGTTTCCATTACCTCCATCCACAACACCATTGCAGCGGCTTTTGGCAGCGCCTATGCCAACGACTTTATCCAGGCCGGACGGGTCAAACGCGTCTTTGTCCAGGCAGACGCTCCTTATCGCATGTTGCCAAGCGATTTGGAAAAACTTTATGTGCGTAACAGCGTGGGTAAGATGGTTCCTTTCTCTTCCTTTGCCTCCGGGCGATGGACACTGGGTTCTCCCAAACTGGAGCGTTACAACGCCTTTCCTTCCATCAATATCTGGGGCGAGCCGGCACCGGGGAGGAGTTCCGGCGAGGCCATGGCTGTCATGGAAGAACTTGTTGCAAAGCTGCCCCAGGGAATCGGCTTTGACTGGACAGGGCTCTCCTACCAGGAGCGGATGGCAACAGCTCAGGGTCCTATCCTGTACGCATTTTCCATTTTTGTGATCTTCCTTTGTGTAGCAGCCCTGTATGAAAGTTGGACCATCCCTTTTGTCAATCTGTTGATGCTGCCGCTTGGTGTGTTCGGCGCAATACTGGCCACTTCACTGCGGGGATTTCCTAACGATGTCTATTTTCAGATCGGGTTTCTCACCACTCTTGGCCTTTCGACAAAAAATGCCATTTTGATCATTCAGTTTATAAAGGAGAGGATGAAACATGGAGACAACCTTGTTGATGCAACTCTTGGAGCCGTTAAAACACGATTCCGACCTGTTATAATGACCTCACTCGCTTTTTTCTTTGGAGTACTGCCGCTGGCAATAGCCACCGGTGCCGGCGCCGGCGCAATGAACGCCATCGGCACCGCAGTTTGTGGTGGAATGCTTTCTGCCACATTTATTGATCTTATTTTTATCCCACTCTTCTTTGTTCTTGTATCCCGCATGTTCAAAAG
>JAJSZO010000013.1:0-11930 GCA_030262795.1 Deltaproteobacteria bacterium
GTAATAGAACTCTGACGCTGTTGCTGAAATTGAGAGTTGAGTTCTTCCAGGAGATCTTCAATATTTCTTTCAGCCGCCTGCATGGATGCAAGACGTCCGGCATTTTCGCTGGCCAGAGACTCAGCAAAGGCGCGATAGAGGGATACAAAGAGGTATTGTTGAATCAATGAAGAAAACAGCCGGTTCCAATCCATAGTAAATAAAGGGATGGAGCGCGAGGGCCAGGGTTTCTGCTCCAGCTCTTGAAACCATCCGGGATCGACCGGCAAAAGATGGATGGTATGAGGAGAATAAGATGCGCCACGCTCTCTGTTATAAAATATAACGATCTGATCAATTTTCTGTTGCGAGTGCCACTCTTCCATTTCCAGCACCAGCTCCTCTACCGCCGGTGTGATGGCGGCCGTTGAACCAGGCGGAGAAAAGTATTTTTCAACCGGCTGCCCTGCCTCTTCAAGAGATGAAATGACTCGCATGCCCACTGCCAGCACAATGCGATTTTCTCGCTTCATCCGGAGTTTATCCATTTCACTGACCGCATGGCGCGCAATCACTTCATTAAACTGCCCAACCATACCTTGATCCGAACCAAAGATAATAACTCCAAGACGTTCTTTTGGAACAGACTCAGCTATTCTAATCCCCTCGGGTCTCTGTTTCAGAACAACCTGCAATCCCATTTCAACTGTTCGGTTGTATTCGACAAGAGATTCCATAGCTTTTTCATACTGCCGAATGCTTACAGCGGCAAGAACCTTCATCGTCTTTACAACAGACAGCAGATCACCGGCGCTCTTAATTTTGCGTTTCAGCGGCTCAATCGTTTGCATTGTCTGACTTCATTTTTTCAACGGCCTTTCCGGCTATGCTCAGAACGGCATTACGATCCTCATCACTGAGTTTATCTCCGGATTGAATTCGCGCGCAAAGATCAGGCAGTTGTGTGGTAACTGCCTTACGTATAAGCTGCTCGGCTCCTGCTATCTGGTTGAGCGATATCTGATCAAAAATGCCGCCAGTTGCAGCCACAAGAACAGCGGTCTGCTCCGGAACAGGCATGGGTTCATATTGAGGCTGTTTGAGAACTTCCCTGACCCGACGTCCGCGATCCAGAGTCTTGCGTGTCTCCTCATCCAGACGCGTTCCAAATCGTGAAAATGTCTCCAGTTCCTCGAACTGCGAATAGGAAAGGCGCAAGTCACCGGCAACGGCTCGATATGCGGCAAGCTGTGTTTTTCCGCCAACCCTGGATACTGATTTCCCAACATCCACAGCCGGAAGGATACCTTTTTGAAAGAGGTCAGGTGAAAGATATATCTGGCCGTCAGTGATTGAGATGATGTTTGTTGGAATATATGCGGATATATTTTGAGCCTCTGTCTCCACGATGGGCAGGGCAGTCAAAGAGCCGCCACCGAGTTTTTCCCTGAGATGGGTTGCGCGTTCAAGGAGTCTGGAATGAATATAGAATATGTCGCCCGGAAATGCCTCTCTGCCGGGAGGGCGACGCAGCAAAAGCGAAAGCTCCCGATATGCCCGTGCATGCCGTGTCAGATCATCGTATATGATCAACACGTCCCTTCCCTGTTCCATAAAATATTCCGCCATGGTAGTTGCTGCATAGGGTGCAATGAACTTCAAGCCGGGAGGACTTTCCCCTTCAGCTACCACGACAATAGAGTAGCTCATGGCATCGTACTTGCGAAGATCGTTAATGAGTTTTGCTACAGATGAGCTTCGCTGACCAATGGCACAATAGATGCAGATAACATCTTTATCCTTCTGGTTGATCATCGTATCCAGCGCAATTGCTGTTTTGCCTGTTTGTCTGTCACCAAGAATGAGTTCCCGCTGGCCGCGACCGACCGGAATTAATGCGTCCACCACCTTGAGCCCGGTCTGAAGCGGGACAGTCACAGGAGAACGGTCCATAATCTCAGGAGCCTGCCGTTCAACAGGACGTCGTCCGGAAGTATGAACAGTGCCCAGATTGTCCAGAGGGCGGCCCATGGGATCCACAAAGCGGCCGATCAGGGCATCCCCTACCGGCACATCCAGAACCCGCCCGGTGCTTCTTACCTCGGAACCAGCCTTTAGTTCATCACTTTCGCCAAAAAGAATAACCCCTGTCTCTGAAACATCAATGTTAAAAACCATGCCATAAACATCGCCGGAAAAGCGGACCAGTTCCTCTGATCTGACTGACGGAAAACCATCCACCCGTGCAATGCCCTGGCCGATATAGTTTACCGTACCCACCTCACGGCTCTTCAGCTCCGGTCTGTGGTTTTCAAGAACGCTGTCAAAGAGCGCGAAGGTGTTATCCAAAAATGATTTCAGTGGTGTGTTATTCTCTGTCATCCTCAGTATTTTTTCTGCCTTGCTCTCAAGCGCTGCAAGCAGACTCCGGAGTCTCCGGATAATCAGCCACGTTCCTTATTTTGACAAACTCTCTAACTGAAATTTTCTATTGGGATTTTCATAGTACAATTCACGAAGATACGAATGGATCGGGTTATGGGGAGAAGCATAAAGCTCATTTTTTAACCGGGTGCTGCGATAACGGGTCTCAATTGCCGGAATTGAGTTTACTAAAACATGTAAATCTGCAGGCAAAGCAATTTGAACAATGTCATTCACTGTTTTATTCTTGTCTGTGAAATCTTGTATGGCTATTGAAGAAAGCGCATCATTAATTATTTTTTCTGAGCCACTGGTTTTCAAAGCCATCAGCAGTTTGATCATAACTACTGTCTTGTTGTACACGCTTTCCTCAGAATCCGAACCCACTGAATTCCGCAAGAAATTAACAAGGAAGCACGCGTTATCAATAATATCAGGAATTACACTGGATATCATGGCAAGACTGTTGTTGTAATCCGTAGAATGATTGTTCAACCAGATGCTGGTAACCTTTGAAGCCCTCAAACGCAAAGCAAGCGGACTGACATACTTCCGATACCGATTGTGCCGACCTTCCTGGTTGGTCTGATGCGCGAGTTTCAAAATACCAATAATATCAAGTGGAAATATTTCAATTGCTTTAAGTTGATAGGTAAGGGCTAAATCGTTGATCTTAATTTCTGTGCTGTAATTCATTGCTTGTCTGTATAATTCAGACAGTTCGCTTGTCGCGTATGCGGCTAAAAAAAACGCGTTATCAGGAACTATTTCGGAATTTGTCTTGGCATATTTATGAAAGAATGAAAGATATTTTAAAAGCACACTTTCTGCGATATTTTTGTCTCGTATCCGGTCTGACCTATGATCGGTTTTGTAATAGGAAAAGAGCGTCATCAAAAGCTGGGCAGAGGAGTCCCACAACTGGTGCATGGCTTCTATGTAGTCACTTTTTTCATTAAAGCCTTCTGCTGCGAATTTACTTTTTATAATTCGCGGTTTAGATAGTTGAGCGTAAAGAACCATTGAATCCTCAACAAGTTTACTCCCTTTTCCGGGTAAATTTGTAAAAAAAGGATTTGCCGCAAGTAAATTATCTCCATCAATTAGCCGTCTTATTACGTAATTGCTGAACCCCATGTATTGTGTTAAAATTGCAGCTTTGCCTTTACGGGTGTTAGCCCAGGATAAAGCCAGCTCGTAATAAACTCGTGCTAAATTATATTTTGAAACAACCAAATCTGATGATTTCTCATCTTCAAAATCATACTGGTTTGCTGTCGCTTCTACAAAGGAAACCGCAAAATTTAAATTGAAATTATCTGATTTCAGACCATGCATACGTTCGGCTATTGCCTTAACAATATTCTTATATCCATTCTCGCTGGTTAATTTTTCCTTAACGGACAAGATGATAACGTTTAAGGGGTAAAGATCGGGGATTGTATTTTGAACAATCGCCCGGGTGATAATTAAATGAGCAATATTTTCATAAACAAATTCTGTATCAAAGACCTCGAAACCTGTAAAAATTTCGTCAACCTCAAGTTTGAGAACAACATCCTGCCAGAGATGCAATACGCTTCTGATAAACGCGTCCCTGTCTTTCTTAACTACATCGCTGTATGCCTGGAAGAGATAATGCCAAAATGCAACAATAGAGAGTTCTTGCTTACCAGACAGCACAGAAAGTATTGATTTGGCATTTTCAAGATACAACTGATTGTCATTTGCAAGAAAGAGACAAAATTGTGCTATGGCCAATCGGTAATACTTTTTCCATGGCTTGTTTCTGATAAACAAATCAGGATTAACCCTTCCGCCATTTTCGCCCTTTGTCAACTCTTTCATAACAAGATTTTGGTATTCCTCCAGGCCCTGTTCATATTCCCCTGCCTTTTTCGCTAACAGATCCTGCAAGTCTTTTTTAGGATACCAGGTAAATTTGTATGCGACATCAAGAAGATTGTCCCATTTATTTGAAGGCTCTTTTGCAGCTAATGCCGGAGTGTAAACAGCACAAACAAGTAATAAAACGATCGCTATCTTGCATATTTTCATAAAATAGTCTCTCACTTTTTTGTATTCTCAATTGATTCTATAGCCAGATGAAGAACAGAACACCTATCCTGAAAACGTTCTCCTTGTGGGTTATAAATATCAATATCAATGGTGTATCCGGTTTCTGTGTATTTGAAAAAAAATATTATTCCATTCTTTCCGAATTTTGAGGGTCCATCCAGGCGGGCAGCCAATTCTGTCTTAAGCCGAAATTCTTCTTCGGGATCAGCGCACACGCTGAACTTTTTTAAATTGATGAGATACGATGGATCAATTTCACCAGTCATAGCACTTGAAAAGTCGGGAGCTTGTTCGCCACCTGTGAGATCGCCTTGTATCGGCCGAGATTTCTTCGAAACTGACTTTGCGTTGATTAGTGGCGTCAAAGTCAGAAGTTCCTCCTTATTTTGATGTGCAAAAGATAACGATTGATTGTCAGTTTGGGACAAAGGTGACCATTGAGAGATTCCACTATGTTTTGCCAATGAATATTGCTCATTTATTTGGTTTGTTTCAGGTAAAGTCACATTATTAGACTTAACCGATTGACTGGAACTAATAACATTTGATCCCGATATTTTGTCAGAGGGAGTGGGAATTCTCCGATTTGACGTATCAATCGTATATTTCTTTTTGGAAGAGTTTGCTTGAGAAATAATTACAGCCGGAGTGTCCGGTTGTTTGGAAAAAGAATTGGATATGAAATCCGACTGCTTTGCTCTGAACTTTCTTGCGACCCGATTAATTTTGTAATGCCGTTTAGGAACAACTGAACCTGAAATTTTGATGATTCCTTTATCTTGTGTTGTTTTATCGAAAGAGGAACTTTTCGATGCAGCCGATTGAGTTACTTTCGGTCGGTTTTCAATTTCTCGGTTTTCAATTTCATGGATCTCTCTAATATTGGGCAATGGTATCTCAAGAGTTATCTTCTCTTCTTGTATGGGATTTTTCAATACAACCGGTTGAGTTACTTTCGGTCGTTTTTTAATTTCAGGAATCACTCTAATACCAGGTAACGATATCTCAGGGGTTATCTTTTTTTCTTGTATAGGAGCGGGTTCCGGTTTTTCTATGGGTTTTGCCTTAACAACAAGTTCCAATGTGGGTTTTTGTTCAATTTTTTCCTGTACTGGAACTACCTTCTCCTCTTCCATCACGCTGATAACTATATCAACCGGCATGGACAGCTGCCTGTCAGGACGTTCCGGGATTGCCTTGCTTACCATATAAATCAAGGCAAAACACAATAGTGAAACAAGGCTCAGCACCAAGACTTGAATCCACGGAAAATTGTGACTGAGCAACCCCAAAACAATCGACAAAATGCTTTGCCGTACATCTTGACTTCGTCTATCTGAAATCCGTCTATCTGAAATCCGTCTGGTCCGTCTCTGTCTGCCCCAAAAGAAAATTTGTCTGATCCATTTCCGTCTGGTCCGTCTCCGTCTGGTCCGTCTCCGTCTATCCGACAAAGTATGATATACGGCTCTGGGCATTGCAATATCATATACACCCCAGCCGTACATGCTTTCGCTCAAAAACATCATTTTTAAAATTACTCAGACATAGGTTTCACAATTGTTTGACTTTGCACAGACATCCAGACCTTTGCGATTGCTCCGGCGGCAAAAAGAAAATCCTGGCTTAACGATTTTTTTTCCGGCAGCAGCATTGGACAAATGTTACGTTTCTTCAGCAATTCCAATTCAATGATAAGATCATCCTGATCAAGATATTTTGAATAGAGTTTTGTTGAGTTGTTTTGATCCAATCCGACCTCAACAAGTTTAAACGGCGTGGGATGATTTTCCGATTTTGCATATACCTGCAGCTCCCATACATCATGTAACTCCTCAACCGGTGACATGTTCGGGTTTGAGGGTATAACCGGAATATCCATTTGAGAAAAATGAATGCGGACATCAGAAGAACTGCTCGGTATCATGCTCAAGGCAAGCACAAGCAAAAAGGCAAGGTCGGTAAAAGCAAACAACCAAACATGATTCTGTTTGATTTTCATTTCCTGCCTTGATCCTGCTTATTATTGATAGCCTTTTTATCTCTGCTTTCGGAAACAGTTGCCAGGCCTTCATCAATACGTTTCTGGGCGAGCGTGTAAGAAATCCTTTTTATAAATTCAAGAAACGTATAACAAATCAGACCGACAAATGTCGTATATAACGCTGTTGCTATACCACTAATCATAATTCCACCCTTTAAACTTTCAGCATTAGATAGAAAATGAATAACCATTCCCATAATTGTTCCAATGAACCCCAACGGAGGCATTATGTTTGCTAACATACTGATAGGTTCAAGAAATGTTCTTTCAAAATATCTCTCGGTGAATTGAAACGCCGCATCTCTGATAAAAGCATCCGGTGGAATGATTTTATTAGCCCCCTGGTCGTTTTCCTTTTCTTCTAAATAGTGTTTTTTTGCCTTTTCAAAAAAGGTTACGGCAATAACAAAAAGAGGGGTTTTTATGTTAATATAAAAATCACTAACTGACCTTTTCTTTACCACTTCGTCAAGGTTACAATATGCTAATATACAAAATGACTGATACGCTTTTATAAGAGCAAAACAAAATGTGATTATCATCAAAAAATAGACAGATATTTGTAATATGCCGGAATTTGCAGTTATAACATACGTTAATGTTTTGATGATTGAATCAGCCAGAATATCAAACATATTGCCTCCCGATAATGTAACCCTTTCGACAAGCCATGCCATACCCCATAAGAATCGCCAAGGCTCGCAAAGATAATTTCTATAAGGAACGTGGACGAATTAACTTCCACGTTCCTAATGTACCTTATCCTGTTTACTGAGGATTACTTTTCTTTGTATTCTTACCTTTTGTTTGAAGTAAGATTTTTTTTTGTAAATCCTTTACTCCCTCAGCAAGTGTACTGAAACCAATATCCGTTTGATCAATTGTTGTACCTAAAAAAGCCAAATCGTTTCCGTAACGTCTGTTGATTAGATTGAGATAATCTTGGGCCTGATTATACAGAGCTAAATCAAAATATAAAATAACGGTGAGTAAATGAAGTTTTGCAATTTCCAGCTTTGTTTCTAAATGCTGGATCGCTTCAGAATCATTTAGGATCGGCTTGACGTAGATTTCGATATATTTTTTTGCTTCACGGCAAAGCTCCTTTCTACTACCAGTGGCTTCCTCGCGTTTGTTGGCGTTATCAGCAATCAAAGCAAATAGCTTGAGGTTTTTTTTTGTACTCCGGATATATTTTTTTTTCTTCTTAATATCCCTGTAAGGTAATATCATTTGGTTTGACCACTTTTCTGTGGTACTATATTTCTTTGGGGTGGTGGCTTTTTTAGAGCTTTCTTTTGGTATTACAGGCTCAGTCAACTTCTTTTTCGAATCAGGAGGCACAAAAAAAATATCGTAAACGAATTTTTTTTTCGAATCTATAGGTTTGAAAACGACATCGTAACCACAAGCGGAAAAAAAGAACAGTGATACCATCGTTATTAAGATCATCTTTTTTGATTGCATGCGTTACCTCTCTGGTTATTCAACTGACTTAGCCCATGCTTGCCGTATGGAATGTAAAAGCCATTCAACTGAGGCAAAGCATTTTTCACCGGCGTGATTAATACGGACAGAAATCTTTTTTATAAAGGGTATTAAATATAAAATTTATCAATAGACGGATTTTGTGTCAAGACAAAAATGCAGCAATTCTAATTATGGCTTTCGGGGTAGTCCCTACAAAACAGAACGGGGTCAATAATTTTAATAAGTTATATATCATGTCTTCTGGCAACACATAGCGAAAAACCAGATGGTTACAAAGTAAAACAGGGCAGTATTTCCAAACCTGCACTGCTTTGTAGGGACTACCCGTCAGAGCCAGACGATTAAGCCGAGCCACCATGCGTAACATTAGACAGAATTTGTTCTTTGCCTTCATTCTCCCTACACCACTTGACCTATACGTGTGCTCAATGGTGTCAAAAGGAAGCTCACAGAGCCTGCCAACAGGAGTGTGTTTAAATGCAGAAAAAACGGACTTGTGAAGAATTAGAAAAAAAGGTCAGGGAGTTAGAAAAAGAAGGCGCAGAGAGGAAGTCTATTGAGGAGGCGCTGCGCAACACCAACGAGCTTATGGAGAAGGTCTTCTCGACAACCCATATGTTGATTGCTTACATGGACACGGATTTCAACTTAATCAGGGTAAACCATGCTTATGCTGTGGCAGACGGCCGCGACCCCGGTTTTTTTGCAGGCAAGAACCATTTTGAGCTGTACCCCAATGAAGACAACCGGTCGATCTTCAGTCGTGTTGTTGAAAAAGGTGAGCCATATACCGCGTACGCAAAGCCTTTTGAGTACGCAAAACATCCGGAACGCGGGATAACGTATTGGGACTGGACCCTTCAGCCTGTAAAAAAAGCTACCATGGAGGTGGAAGGGCTTGTACTGGGCCTGATAAATGTTACCAGACGCATTAAGGCAGAAGGGGCTTTAAGGGAAAGCCGGAAGCATTTCATGACCGCCCAGGAAAATGAAAAAAAACGGGTTGCCCAGGAACTCCATGACAGCATAGGACAATCCCTGACAGCCATAAAGTTTGGGCTGGAAAACAGCCTGGACGAAAGAGCCGGACGTACGGCTGAGGAACAAGTGGAATCCTTGAGGGGCGTCATCCCCCTTGTTCAGCAGGCCATCAAGGAAGTCCGAAGAATCCACACAGACTTGCGGCCCTCCATGCTGGATGATCTTGGCATCCTGGCGACTATTAACTGGTTTTGCCGTGAATTTCAGATGATTTATTCGGACATCAGAATCGAAAAACAGGTAGCTGCGCAGGAAAATGAAGTGCCTGAGCCTTTGAAAATGGTTATCTTCCGGGTCTTGCAGGAAGCAATGAACAATATAGCCAAGCACAGTGATGCGGATTTCGTGTGTCTTTGCTTCAAAAAAACAGACAATGCCATAGCGTTGACTGTTGAGGACAACGGCTGTGGGTTTGATCTGGAAAAGGCGCTTTCTTTGAAGAATTCAGAGAAGCGTTTCGGGATTACCAGCATGAAAGAACGAACTGAACTTACGGGGGGATCTTTTGCTGTCAAGTCCACACCAGGGGCTGGAACCGCTATTTCAGCGTCGTGGCCACAGAACTCTTCTATACGGAAACAAAAAAAGACTACTCCGTAATCAGCCCCTTTTTCATGGCAAAAGCTGTTAATGCCGAGGCATTGTGGAGGCTCAACTTCTTCATGAGGTTGGCCCTGTGTTTTTCTACCGTTTTTACACTGATATAAAGGTAGCCGGCGATCTCTTTGTTTTTATGACCCTCGGCAATCAGTTTGAGGATTTGTCGCTCCCTTTGGGTCAAACTCTCCCATGATGACTCGGCCTTTACAGGTTTTCTCCCATCTAAATACCCTGCAACTATTTTTTCTGAAATCCCCGGGCTGATATAAGGCTTGCCCCTGAGAACGCTTTCTATGGCCAGCGTCAGCTCTGCATGGGTAGCGTCCTTCAGAAGATATCCATCTGCGCCGGCCTTCAACGACGCGAACACGTATTCCTCTGCCTTGTGAACTGTCAATACCAGGACCTTTGTATCGGGACTCTGCTTCTTGATTTCTCTGATTGCATCCAGGCCATCCATCTTGGGCATGGAAAGATCCATTAACACAAGGTCAGGCTTGAATTTCTGTACAGATCGGATGGCATCGCGGCCGTCTTTTGCTTCCCCGGCAACATCAAAATCAGGATTCGAAGAGAGCAAGGCTCGCAACCCTTCTCTGAGTATTGTGTAATCTTCCGCTATCACGATACGATATGGTTTCTTCACGACGCTATCCTTGAGTTATCGAAAAAATACACTATCCCGCTCCAAAATATACATTCTATACCGTATTTACAATTCCAAAGCAAGCTTGTAAACGGATTTAAAGATTTCACACAACCCCACACAACCACGGCTGTGGTCATCAGGTAAATCAGGATGTTGAAGACACTAATCATTGATGACAGCACTACTTTCCGCAAGACCTTTAAAGAGGCCCTGTGTGAGCGTTTTCCCTTTATGCTTATCAAGGAAGCTCCGGATGCAACCGAAGCCCTGCAAAAAATCAAGGCTTTTCTGCCTGATCTGATCTTTATGGATATCCGGTTGCCCGGCGAAAGCGGTCTTGAGCTTACCAGGAGAATCAAGGCAAATCATCCTGAAATAGCCATCATCATTCTTACAGCTTATGATTTGCGGGAATACAGAGAGGCGGCTTACGATGGCGGAGCCGATGCTTTTATCCCAAAGAACTCCCTGAACCTGGCAGATATTGCAGCGTTGATCAAATCCGTTTTTTCCGACGACGGATGCTACGATCTTCATGATCTGGAAAAGGACGGATACTTGTGAAGGTGGGGGCAGAGCAGGCATCTACATACAAAACTGGTCTCAAGATGAGGTGTCTTTCTTCATGAAATAAGGGATTCACCCCATTTACTTTCTATGCGCACAAACTTAATTTGAAACTGATGAAATCATTAGAAGGGGGAACAACCAATGACAGAAAAACTGCAGGTTTACAAATGTGAAATATGCGGAAACATTGTGGAGATGGTTCATGAAGGCAAGGGGGAACTTGTCTGTTGCGACAAGCCGATGAAGCTTATTATTGAAAATACGGTGGATGCGGCAAGGGAAAAACATGTGCCTGTGGTGGAAAAGACCGATACCGGTTTCAAGGTAACGGTCGGAAGTGTTGCCCATCCTATGGAGGAAAAGCACTATATCGAATGGATTGAGGTTATTGCTGATGGAAAGGCGTATCGCCAGTTTTTGAAACCAGGTGGGGCACCTGAAGCTCTGTTCAATATTGAAGCAGGTGAAGTCACGGCCCGTGAGTACTGCAGTCTGCACGGTTTGTGGAAAGCGTAATGGCTGCGCTTGATCCTGAAAAACCTTTCAAGAACAGGAGGAAAAAAAATGAACAAGAAGTGCTTTCAGACGGCATTGGTCTTTTTGATGATATTCTTTACCGCAGCCTATGCGGCAGCCCATTGTGAAATCCCCTGCGGAATTTACGATGATGAGATGAGAGTCAAAATGATCGCCGAGCATATCACTACTATTGAGAAATCAATGAACCAGATCGTGAAACTGCGGGGCCAGAAACCAGGGGACTGCAATCAGCGCGTGCGATGGGTGATGAACAAGGAGGACCATGCGAATGAACTCCAGTACATCGTCAGCCAGTATTTCATGACTCAACGAATCAAGCTTGACACCGAGAAATATTCGCAAAAGTTGACCGTGCTTCACAAGATGCTCGTTTATGCCATGAAGTGCAAGCAGACCACAGATCTTTCCCACATCAATACGCTGCGGTCGCTTCTAAAGGAATTCCATGAACTCTATTTCGACCATAGTCACAAGTAGGACTATGAAGTTCGCCGGAGATTTCTTGAACGGCTG
>JAJSZO010000013.1:12030-22203 GCA_030262795.1 Deltaproteobacteria bacterium
AACGGCTGACAGCCCTCGCAATGATGCCTCGGAACCATACGCCTTTTTATAAATTCGAAACAGGAGAGAGAAAATGCTGCAAATTGATGACTTGCAAGTCAAGCTTGGCGACAAGGAAATCCTGAAACATATCGACCTGGAGATTCCTCCAGGTGAGACCCATATCTTGTTTGGCCCGAACGGGTCAGGCAAGACGTCTTTACTCATGACGATTATGGGCTACCCTCAGTACAGGGTGACAGGCGGAAAGATTTTTTTCAAAGGAGAAGACATCACACACATGCCTGTTGATGGGCGGGCACGGCTTGGCATAGGTATGTCTTATCAACGCCCCCCTACAATCAATGGAGTAAAGACAAGGCAGATGGTCCAAATTTGCTCCAAAGGGAATGTTGATGCAGATGCCCTTGCGGAAAAGGTAAATTTTTCCGAGTTTCTGGAGCGCGACATCAACGCAGGCTTTTCGGGTGGTGAGATCAAGCGCTCGGAACTGTTGCAGTTGATGGCGCAGGTTCCGGACCTGTTGCTTTTTGATGAGCCGGAATCGGGTGTCGACTTAGAAAATATTTCTCTCATAGGAAACACGATCAGTCAATTGCTTCAACGAGACTTCAAGGTAAATTCCAAGAAGACTCAGAAGACTCGGCGTAAAGAACGAACCAGAATGGGCCTGATCATCACGCACACAGGGTTCATCCTTGATTACGTCACAGCGGACAAAGGACAGGTTCTCTATGAGGGAGTGCTGACTTGCACGAGTCACCCCCGTGAGATCTTCACGTGTATCAGCAAAGTCGGATATGAGGAGTGTGTAAGATGCGCGATTTAGAGGGAAAGGCCCAGGAGGCAAAAGGGAAGAAGGCAAAGATAGGTCGAGACATTGATCTTGATGCATATGGGTCGGAATCGGTTTCCCATGATTATGTGGAGGATCTGGATGCGTTATCTGAGGGCGACAAAAAGCGGATGATCCTGGCGGGTGTAGATGCCGGCGAAATGGATAGGTCAGGCACCTACGTGCAGAAAGATACCGCAGTGATCCACGCCCAATCCAGGCAGGAAGGTCTGGAGGTAATACCGATCAGAGAGGCACTAAAACAATATGATTGGGTCAAGGATTACTACTGGAACCTGGTGGCAGTGGACACGGATAAGTATACTGCACGAGCCCAGCTTGACCTGCATGATGGCTATGTCATCAGGGCACTTGCCGGCAGCAAGGTCATCTATCCTGTCCAGGCGTGTATGTATTTGGAAAAGGAGGGTCTGAGTCAGAACGTCCATAATATTATCGTTGCTGAAGAAGGATCGGAGCTTCATATCATCACGGGTTGTGCAACAGCTCCCCATCTACAGCGAGGACTTCACATAGGGGTCTCCGAATTTTATGTCAAGAAGAATGCAAAGCTCAGCTTTACGATGATTCACTACTGGGCAGAGGAGATGATGGTGCGGGCCAGATCAGTGGGGATAGTTGAGGAGGGTGGTCTTTTTCTCAACAATTACATCTGTATGAAGCCGGTAAAGTCTCTTCAGATGTATCCTACGACACACCTGGCTGGAAAGGGAGCGGTGGCCCGCTTTTACAGTCTCCTTGTGGGGAGCCCGGGCTCTGAGATGGATGTGGGTGGCCGCATTATCCTAAAAAAGAGGGATACTCGAGCCGAGATCATATCCCGGGCCATCACCAATGGCGGAGACATTATTGCCAGGGGAGATCTTATAGGTGAGGTGCCAGGCGTGAAGGCCCATCTGGAGTGCCGGGGACTAATCCTCAACAAGGGATCAATTCATGCCATACCTGAACTGCAGGGCAAGGTGGATGGAGTGGAGATGTCGCACGAAGCAGCCGTCGGCAAGATCGCCCAGGAAGAGATTCTCTATCTGATGTCTCGCGGCCTTAGTGAAGATGAGGCTACGGCTACGATTGTGCGGGGCTTTTTGAGTGTAGATATCCCGGGACTTCCACCTCAGCTAAAGGCTGAAATTGATCGGGCAGTCGAACAGAGCGACAAGGAGATGATGTAGAGTTCCGGAGGGGAGTAAATGGGAACGGATACGGTTATGAAATTTCGGCCATACCCTTTTCGGGTTGGGCAGAAGATACATATTGAAGGCGGTCCGCGTGGGGGCGACTGGGAAGTGCTTGATGTCAGCGACAGGAAGGTCAGACTTTGGTGTCCCGTGTCACAGCGCGAGTTTGAGTGGGCCAGGTTCTGCTATTTTATCGAGGAACAAGAGAACGTTGAGTGGCCTCGTCAAAATTAGTCGTGGATTGGACAGTTGGAAAGAGATAGAGATCTTTTCAGATGAATTTGACAAAAAACATGTATGCAAAGGATGCGGAAAAAAAATCAATTTTACACAGTGCATCCTGGAAAGTGAGGCATAGAATCATGAGAAGATGGAGAGCAGTTCTATTAGGTCTGTTTTTTGCTCTTATCCCTTTTATTGCGCAAGGGGCGGAGATGGGCAAATTCCGATATGAAGATTTCAAGAATCCGGAGCGGTGCAGAACCTGTCATAAGGAGATTTATCAGGAATGGCGGCAGAGCCTTATGTCTCAGTCATTTACTCATCACTGGGATGATGTGGAATATTTCAAGCTCGCCCTACCCCATGCCTTGAAGCTGGATAAAGTGGCGGAGGTAAAAGGAGGATGCATTGCCTGCCACGCTCCTCTTGCCTTTTTGACCGGAGACATACCACCAAAGACGCCGGCAGCAGGTACACGGGCAAATGAAGGGGTAAGCTGTGAAATCTGCCACAGCATTACCGGATCAACGGAAAAAGAACCCTTTAATTTCAGCTACACCATAAAGCCAGGCAAGATGAAATTCGGACCGAGAAAAGACGGACGATCTTCGTTTCACGGTGTTGAGTATTCCGAATTTATCAGAAGTCCTGAGCTTTGCGCTACGTGCCACGATGAACAAAGCCCTTATGGCGCTTGGGTAAAGGAGACCTATCGGGAATGGAAGGACAGCCCTTATGCCAGGGAAGGAACAGCATGCCAAGACTGCCACATGTATCGTGCGCCTGGCAAAGCGGCCAGAGGTGGAAAACATAGATCTGATGTCGCGCATCATGCTTTTCATGGCGCTCATTTTCCTGATAAAATGAACGGAGCAGTAGATATTGCCTTGTACGCAGACGTGAAGCAGGTCAGCCCCGGGTCAAGCGTAAATGTGAGAGCAGAACTTTTCAATGGCAAGGTGGGGCACTATATACCATCCGGCTCTTGTGAAGAAAGGATGCTCTGGCTTGAGATGGCAGCGATTGACGCTAAAGGAAAGACCTATCCTTTGACTTTGAATAAAAAGGGTTTCAAGGGAGAGGAGTACACCATTTCCGACGGAAAGGTATCAGCTTACCAGGCCATGGGTGAAATTATGGGCGTAAAAGAATTTGGGGGTGTAAAGAGAGATGGTAATATTCCGGATGGGGTAAGGATTTTCAGGAGACCCTTTTTTGACCCCAAAGATAGGATGACCATATGTCAATGGTATACGGCTGAAAACAGTATAGTAGATTATAGAATCGGCCCGAGGGAGACAAAGGTTGAGACCTATACCTGGGATATACTCCAGAATATGTCACCGGGTCCTGTGAAGATCACTGCTACGCTCTGCTACAGCCTTGTTCCGAGCTCAGTGGGTGAGTTCCTGGAGCTCATGCCTTCAGAATATGCTGTGGTAAAGGTGAATACGGCTGCACTTGACATCGAAGTAATAAAGTGAAGAAACCGCTTACACAGTACGCTGCATGAGCGGTCCCACAAGTTGCAAAGGCTGCCATAAAAAGTAAAAAACTATTCCAACCTTATTTTGGGGGAGGTCATGTAAACTTGGCGTACGCAAATCCAAAAGGACATTCAAATCGTCTGATTTACGAAAAGAGTCCCTACCTTCTCCAGCATGCCGGAAATCCAGTGGACTGGTATCCTTGGGGTGAGGATGCTTTTGCAAGGGCAGAAAAGGAAAAGAAACCTATCTTCCTTTCCATCGGATATGCCACATGCCACTGGTGCCATGTGATGGCACACGAGTCGTTCGAAGACGATGAAGTTGCCCTGCTTTTGAACAGATACTACATTGCCATCAAGGTAGACCGCGAAGAACGCCCGGATGTGGATAAAATCTACATGTCCGTCTGCCAGTCTTTGACAGGCCGGGGGGGATGGCCCCTTTCGATCTTCATGACACCCGAGGGCAAGCCTTTTTTTGCGGGAAGCTATTTCCCAAAGTCAAGCCGGATGGGAATGCCCGGTTTTATGGATGTGCTCAAACAGGTTGCCGCTATGTGGCAAGACGATCGGTCCAGCATAGTCAAGGCGGGTGACAATATCACGAGCGCAATTCAGCCCAAGTCATATTCGGCCAAGGATACTCCTGCCGGCATTGAGACCTTGAAAAAGGGCTATACGCAACTTGCAAGGACGTTTGATCCAATTCAGGGAGGATTTGGCGCTGCACCGAGATTTCCAACACCCCACCACCTCACCTTTCTTCTGAGATGGCACAAGCGCAGCCACGATTCCATGTCCGTAGAAATGGTGGAAAAGACCCTGGATGCCATGCGAAGAGGGGGCATCTTTGACCAGATAGGCTTTGGTTTTCACCGCTATTCAGTGGATGATAAATGGCTGGTTCCCCATTTTGAAAAAATGCTTTATGATCAGGCCTTGCTGACCATAGCTTATACAGAGGCATATCAGGCTACCGGAAAGGTCAGATTCGCCAGGGTGGCCCGAGAAATATTTACCTATGTGCTACGCGACATGACCGATCCTGAAGGGGGATTTTATTCCGCAGAAGACGCCGATAGCGGGGGCAAGGAAGGCCTGTTTTATGTCTGGACACCCCGTGAGGTAAAAGAACATATCGGGAAAGAGCTGGGCGACCTTTTTTGCCGATTCTACGACATTACCGAGGCAGGCAATTTTGAAGATGGTTGTAGTATTCCCAACATGCGCATGTCGTTAGAAACCTTTGCGGCAAAAAAAGGCATGGAGCTGAAAAAACTTGAGACAGCCCTCAAAAATGCCGGAGTCAGACTCTTTGATGCCCGAAAAAGACGGGTTCATCCCCTGAAAGACGACAAGATTCTGACCTCGTGGAACGGCCTTATGATTGCTGCCTTTGCAAAAGGATTCCAGGTCTTTGGTGATCAGATGTATGCCGATGCAGCCGGAGACGCTGCAGGATTCATCTTGAGAAACCTGAAGAGAGCCGATGGAAGGTTGCTCCGCAGGTACAGACAAGGAGATGCTGCCCATCCTGGATATCTGGATGACTATGCCTTTTTGACCTGGGGTTTGATCGAATTGTATGAGGCCACATTTAAAACTTCCTATCTTGAGGAGGCCATTGCACTCAATGAGGCGATGATAGACATCTTCCGGGACAAGCAAGGCGGTGGACTTTATTTTACGGGAAAAGGAAATAAACCTTTGATCACGCGCAGCAAAGATATCTATGATGGGGCTCTGCCTTCAGGCAATTCGGTTGCGGCCTTAAATCTTTTGCGCCTGGGCCGGCTGACCGGAAACATAAACTTAGAAAAAAAAGCTGACCAATTGATCAGGGTTTTTGCTGCAGAGGTTGCGGAGCATCCAATGGCTTATACACAGATGTTGGTTGCTCTTGATTTCATGGTCGGACCTAGTCTGGAGATTGTGATTGCCGGAGACCCTTCCCTTGATACCACGCATGCCATGCTTGGTGCCGTGCGGAGAAGGTTTTTGCCCAACAAGGTTTTGCTGCTGCGCTTGGACGGGGCAGAGGGGAAAAGACTTGCTGGTTTGTCTCCCTTTGTGGAGCCCATGCATCCCGTGGATCATCAACCTGCGGTTTACCTATGCGAGCAATACAGTTGCAAGAAACCGATAACCAGGGTTAGTGACTTAGAGTCAGCGCTTCACTGACTTATTGAAATCATAAAATCGGGCTACCAACGGAAAGCGGAGCGAATCCACCGACTTGATTGTAGAATTGCCATAGAGCCAAAATGGCGGAAAGTGTCCCGCCTTAAGTTTGGTAGTCGCACATTATGCCAAACACGAATATTGTGGCAAAAATAAGTCTGCTCAGAAATTGTTGACCTTCAGAGATTTCCCCAAAAAAGATTCAGGATAAAGATTTCTTCAATGAAGACAACCGGTCGATCTTCAGTCGTGTTGTTGAAAAAGGTGAGCCATATACCGCGTACGCGAAGTCTTTTGAGTACGCGGAACATCCGGAACGCGGGATAACGTATTGGGACTGGACCCTTCAGCCTGTAAAAAAAGCTACCAGGAAGGTGGAAGGGCTTGTTCTGGGCCTGGTAAATGTTACCAGACGCATTAAGGCAGAAGTAGCTTTAAGGAAAAGCCGGAAGCATTTCATGACAGCCCAAGAACTCCATGACAGCATAGAACAATCCCTGACAGCCATAAAGTTTGGGCTGGAAAACAGCCTGGACGAAAGAGCCGGACGTACGGCTGAGGAACAAGTGGAATCCTTGAGGGGCGTCATCCCCCTTGTTCAGCAGGCCATTGAAGAAGTCCGAAGAATCCACACAGACTTGCGGCCCTCCATGCTGGATGATCTTGGCATCCTGGCGACTATTAACTGGTTTTGCCGTGAATTTCAGATGATTTACTCGAACATCAGAATCGAAAAACAGGTGGCTGTGCAGGAAAATGAAGTGCCTGAGCCTTTGAAGATGGTTATCTTCCGGGTCTTACAGGAAGCAATGAACAATATAGCCAAGCACAGCAATGCGGATTTCGTGTGTCTTTGCTTCAAAAAAACAGACGGTAGCCATAGCGTTGACTGTTGAGGACAACGGCTGTGGGTTTGATCCGGAAAAGCGCTTTCTTTGAAGAATTCAGATAAACGTTTTGGGATTACCAGCATGAAAGAACGAACTGAACTTACGGGGGGGCTTTTGCTATCAAGTCCACACCAGGGGCTGGAACCGCTATTTCAGCGTCGTGGCCACAGAACTTTTCTATACGGAAACAAAAAAAGACTATTCCGTAATCAGCCCTTTTTTCATATCAACTGTTCAAAAGATTTGATTATTTTTTTCCACAATTAACGGAGAGATAGCCAAAAAGAAGGAATGATAAACTATTGTAGTTAACTATTAACACAGGAGGTAGCAAGAATGATCACCACTATCAAAAAAATAAAACCGGTTTGCTTGATTATAGTATCTGCAGTGATGTTATTGAATATGACAAGCTGTAACTACCGTAACCTTAATCTCAATCGTGAGGAACTGACAACTTTTGGACCCAAACCTCTGATTGACGATTGTTTTGAGAAAATTGATATAGCCCTTTTACTTAACCCTGAAGGTCAAAGGATTGAGGAAAATGATGAGTTAGATATAAAAAGGAATAAAATAGAAAAGGCATTTATTGCGTTTTACAAGAATCCGATAGACCAAAAAAGACGCAGAAACAGTATTCAGGAACGTATCCTGTCCGCATCAGTTCAACGGTGCGGAGAATATAAAAATTTTTTGAAACAATTTGAGTCTGGCACGAATTTTTTTTTGGGCTCGATGACCACTGCTGTTGCCGGAGCCGGAGCCATTTTTACGGGTTTGGATACGGTACGAGCACTCTCGGGCACGGCTGCAATCATAAGCGGTGTGCGCGCAGAGTTTAACGAGGATTACTTTTCCAACCAAACAGTTCAAGTGCTTACCAACGGATTTGAATCCAAAAGAGACGAATTGTACGAAAAAATATTAAACCGCAGAAATCAGAGTATTACCCGATATCCTGTTGAAGCCGCTATTAAAGATGCAATTGAGTATCATGCCAGCTGTTCTCTTATTGCCGGGCTTGAGCAAGCGGCATTGGCCATTGAGAGGGCTAAAAATCCTGGCTTGATAGAGACTCAAAAGGCTTTGGTAGAAGCAAAAAAAATACAGAACATTATGGATACTGAACCCAGTAAGATTTCTATGATTAACCTATCAAATCCAATAGGATTAGGAGGTGATGGTTTGATAAACACAGGGCTTGGTTATGATTTATTATATGATGAGCTTCCACAAGAGGTATTCGCGTCGGTACGCGCTTATGTAGCCCTGATTGAAAAGGACTATGACAGTCTGTCAGAAAAGCTAAAAGCAAAAGAATTTAAGGGTAAGGAAAAGGAGTTAAAAGAGTTAAACAATATAGGTCGCTTAGTAAAAATCGCAAAAACGCAAACATGGGAAGTCCTTTTACAGGATACTGGAAAAAGAGCCGATGAAATAACCGCCAAAATTCAAAAAACAAAAGCAAAAGTCATTGAAACAATAGATTGGGATAAAAGGAAATTGCTTGAAATTGAGTTGGCCAAGGAGATGTTAGAAGGTAAAATAGTTATACATGAAATAAAAAAAATCTACCTTGACTTTCAATCAAACTATGTTTCTGCTGAAGCGGCTTTAAAGGACAAAAGCATTCCTGAACTTGATACACGAATCAAAAATGCTAAAAAACGAATTTGTCAAATTATAGTGATTATGATCCAAAAACGTTTAGATAATGGATTGAAGGTTGTAAATAAAAAATTCAAGGAGTTGTCATCTACAAAACAAACGAATTTAAAAAAGAATCTAAACGAAATCAATGATGTTTCAGATATTAACTCACAACAGGATATTGAAAATCTTTTAAATAAGTCAAAAGATGATGTTAAGGAATTTAAAAGTACCACCAGCAGTGATATGAAAAAAATAATTGAAAAAGCCATTTCAATCGCTGACACAATAAGCGATTCGTTCAAGGAATAAGGCATTTTCTGATCCTCCCCCTGTTCTTCTGGGGCTGGGGTCTGACCACTCTAACTCACTGAAATTATATAGTTATATCAGTAGCAATTGCCCATTTTGCCACCAATAACATCGTTTTTGATGCCAAAATGGGCAATATTCAAATTGTGTGATCTTCTGCTATCACGATGCGATATGGTTTCTTCACGACGCTATCCTTGAGTTATCGAAAAAATACACTATCCTGCTCCAAAATATACATTCTATACCGTATTTACAATTTCGAAGCAAGGTTGTAAACGGATCTAAAGATTTCACACAACCATAACAACTACAACCACGGCTGCGGCCATCAGGTAAATCAGGATATTGAAACAATAGAAGCATTAGTCGTGGATTGGACAGTTGGAAAAAGCGTGGCAAGGGCCATTGTCTGCCAATACAAGCAATTTTGTGTGTGGCAGGGGGCATACTATAACGTTTTAAAAAAAAGTACTGTATGGAGGGTTATTTATGACTACACCGCAACACTGCCCTGGTTTCCAGCAGTTGCAGCACTTGCAGTCTTTTGTCTGCAAATGTTCTTACTGCGGAAAAGAGATTGAGATCTTTTCAGATGAATTTGACAAAAAACATACATGCAAAGGATGCGGAAAAGAGATTGATTTTACACAGTGCATCCTGGAAAGTGAGGCATAGAATCGTGAGGATATGGAGAGTAGTTCTATTAGGTTTGTTTTTTTACTCTTGCCCCCTTTTATCGCGCAAGGGGCTAAGTCATATCCCCAAAGCAACCAGAGGCAGGTACACTGGCAAATGAAGGGGGTAAGCTGTGAAAGTTGTCACAGCATTCCCGGATCAACGTAATAAGAGCCCTTTAAGTTTAGCTGCACCAAAATCAAGAATACTGGTGTGACGGGTAGTATGAGCGACAAAGATCTTGAGTTCAAAGCAGTTGCCTAAACATGACCTGAACATGAAAGGAGGGAATACGTATGAAATGCAACATCGGAAAAACCGATCGGATTGTCAGAGCGTCCATCGGACTTATTGTGATTGCAGTTGGCATTTATTTGAAAAGTTGGTGGGGAGCTATTGGCCTGTTGCCAATCGTTACATCTGCTACAGGGCGGTGTGGACTGTATACCCTTTTGGGGATATCCACGTGCAAGATAAAGGGATAGATGTCCGTCCCACAGTCGGGATCAATTCAGTTTTTCTAAGAGCCTGTTTGAAAAGCGGAAACTGTAGCGAAAATGAAGGGGAATTAAGACGTTTCAAACAGGCTATAAATCAAAAAAGGAGGTTTACAATGAAAAAAATGGCAATAACTATCGGTGTGTTAGTCGTTACGGCTTGTTTCCTGTCAGGGTCTGTTGCCTTTGCGGGCATGCCCGAAGCAGATCCGGACGC
>JAJSZO010000014.1:0-4007 GCA_030262795.1 Deltaproteobacteria bacterium
AACAGGGAACCTTTGGAAAGTTCATCACGAAGTCTGCCAAGATCCGCATCAAACTGCAAAACCCTTTCAGGCTTGCCTCCATGAAGCCAGTTGCCGGAAAAGGTTAAAAGTAAGCGAAGACCATAAGGGTAAGGGCTGTTGGTTATTTCCCTGCGCTGGAATTCAACCTGATGAATAGCTGACTCTATAAGTTTATTATCAATTCCTTTGGTTGCGAGTTCATTTAAAACATTAAAAATGATAGATTCGATTTTGCCTGAAACGGATTTTTCAACGTCTTTAAGCCCGCAAACAAACATGGTGTCCTTGTTATTTGAGTCATACCCTGTTCCGTCGCTAAGATCTGTTCCAAGGTTTGAATCTATCAATGCCTTGTGCAACGGCGATGCTGAATTTCCAAGAAGGATTTGCTCAAGTAGAGTAAGCACCAGCACTTCAAAAGAATCTTTTATATCTGCAGTCAGCCACGCAACGCAAATCCGGTATTTTTTTGATGGATCTTCATTTTTGCCGACAGGATATGGATAAGTTGCTTTTTGGGGTTTATCCCACCGGGATTGTGGCAGCACATCTGTTTCAGGGTTGATTTTTGTAAAATCTTTTAAAATTTTAGATTGAATAAAAGACAGATGGTCGATTAAAGGCAGGTTACCATATGTGTAAAAAAAAGCATTGCTCGGATGATAATGTCGTTTGTGGAAAGCTTTGAGCTGCGCATAGGATAAACTCGGTATTATAGCGGGAGCGCCACCTGAATTATTACTATATGTTGTGTCAGGATACAGCTTGTTTAACAGGGCATGGGCCATTACTTCATCCGGTGAAGACATGGCGCCTTTCATTTCATTGTAAACTACGCCCTTATAAACCAGATGAGATGACTCATTATCTTCAATTTCAAGGCGGTGTCCTTCCTGCTTAAAGCTGAGTTCGTTAATATCAGGATAAAAGACAGAGTCAAGATACACATCCATCAGGTTATAGAAGTCTTTCCTGTTCTGTGTAGAGAAAGGATACATTGTCCAGTCTGATGCAGTAAAGGCGTTCATAAAAGTGCTCAGACTTCTTTTCAGCATGGAAAAAAAAGGATCACGCACAGAAAAATTTCTGGAACCACAAAGAACAGTATGCTCCAGGATGTGTGCAACACCGGTTGAATCAGCCGGCACTGTCTTAAAGGCTAGTCCAAAAGTATTTTCCTTATCATTGTTGCTTAAATGAATATGTCTGGCACCTGTTGCAGGATGCTCCATATCATATAAAATTGATCTTATTTCTTTAAGTTCTACTATTTTTTTTATTAAATAGCCGCAGATATTGTCATTTTCTTTAATATCGGGATTGTTTTGATCCAAAGTATTATCCATATAACTACTTTTCTGAGTGTTTGTTTGAGATTTGATATTGATGCCTTAGTTGCCTGAACAAAAAATCCGAAATATGGTTTTTTTAATTTTGTCTATAGATTTCCAACTCGCTGCGATTGCTTCTTTTTTTAACTTAAAACTTAAAACTGTGCCTGACTATGAGACTATATATACACCACGGCTTTTGCGCTCAATCTTTTCTATATGCTTAAGTCTGAATATGATGTTTCTAAGTTTTTTCTCCTCAAAGCCTGTTTCAGCCTGCATTTCAGCAAAATCCACACCACCTTGCCCGGATTTTTTAATAACCCCCAGAACTATATCGGAAGCTGTTAAAGGAGAGTTAAAACCGGTTTTTCTATCTGAACGTTTGCTTTTGCCGGGTGCTGGTATTGACCTAATCAGTGCTTCCAAACGATCTATCTTTATCATAAGATTGGTTACATCTTGTTTTGTCGGGATATTATATTGACGCATAAAAAATTTAACCATTGCATCAAAGCTTACCGGTTTCCCCCTTTTTTTTTGCATAATATCCTCTATAAGTAAATTGTAAGTAACATTTAGAAAAATTCTATATAAACCTACTTAATGATATAGCAATAGTCAAGAAGTCTGAAGGATTGTCAAGACAAAATTTCATAAAAGGTCAATTTGTACATGTCCACCACCTCCAAACAGGACTCTTCGTTCTGTCACTAAACAACAAAAAAACCGATTTAGTGTTAATAAAACCGTTATTATATCGTATCACCAAAATGTATATTTATTGTTTTAGTGACATTTTAATTGCGACCTTTGCTTGACACCAAAATCTCTTTTTGTTATATTAGTGACAAAATAGGAACGTGGACGAAATAACTTCCGTAAGTAGGTGCATAGATTTGGGTCAAAGGTGGCCTGAAGCTGTGATGCATAGTTGCGGAAGTTATTTCGTCCACGTTCCATATGTCATATTTGGAGGAACTAATGTTTGTTGGCCGGGAACATGAATTATCATTATTAAATGAGTTGTGGATAAAAAAACATGCTGCATTTGTTGTATGTAAAGGCAGAAGGCGGATTGGTAAAAGCACATTAATTCAGCAATTCGGCAAAACAGCGGATGTATTTCTGGAATTTCAGGGCGCTGTTCCTGATAAATCTATAACCAACCGGAAACAAATGGACATTTTCGTTGAACAGATGTGCTTTCAAACAAATATGCCGCGTTTTCAGCCGGAAAGTTGGCAGCAAATCTTTTTGTTTATGGCGATGTTCATAAAAAAGAATAAAAAAACTGTTATTTTGCTTGACGAAATATCCTGGATGGCAGCTAAAGACCGTAGTTTTTCTGCTCAATTAAAGATAGTCTGGGATACCAAATTCAAAAAATGTCCCAATTTGATCCTTATAGTGTGCGGTTCCGTTTCTTCCTGGATTGACGATAATGTTTTAAATAATACCGGTTTCATGGGCCGTATCTCGCTAGAATTGACACCGGCAGAGCTACCATTACATCACTGCAACATGTTCTGGCAAGGCAGGGCAGCAAGGATTTCTGCAACGGAAAAATTAAAAATACTATCAATTACCGGTGGTGTTCCCAGATATTTAGAAGAGATCAACCCTACACTTTCAGCAGAAGAAAACATTAAGCGTTTGTGTTTTTATAAAGAAGGCATATTATTCAATGAATTTGATCGTATTTTTAATGATGTGTTTGACCGCAGGGCCGCAACCTATAAAGAAATAGTAAAATCATTAGTCACCGGTGCGAAAACCCTAACGGAAATCAGTTCTGTGATTGCTATTAGCAAAAGCGGAAATATGACCGGATATCTGAATGATCTTGTTGAATCAGGATTCATTTCCAAAGACAAAGTATACTCTATAAAGACCGGTAAAGAAACACGCAGTGCCCGTTTCCGGTTGAAAGACAACTATCTTCGTTTTTACCTTAAATATATAGAACCCTTTGCAGAGAGAATCAAGATCGGCACTTATAAAGATATCAGCATTGAAGATTTGACGAATTGGGAAAGCATTATGGGATTTCAGTTTGAGAATCTTGTTCTCAGCGATCCTCCGACAATCTTTAAACTACTTTCGATAAATCCCAATTCAGTACTCTCTGCCACTCCATATTTTCAGAATAGTTCCGCAACTCAAAAAGCGTGTCAGGTTGATCTGTTGATCAGGACAAAGTATACCGTATATGTTTGTGAGATCAAATTCAAAAGAAAAATAGAGAAAAATATAATTGCCGAAGTATACGGAAAAATATCTCGCATTCCGTTTCCCGGTATGCTGTCAATAAGACCTGTATTGATTTACGAAGGCGACCTGTCAAACAAAGTACAGGAAGAAGATTTCTTTGACTGCATAATTAACTTTTCAGACTTACTTTGTTCCTAAGGAACGTGGACGAAATAACTTCCGCAACTATGCATCACAGCTTCAGGCCGCCTTTGTCCGATCTCAAATCACAAAAACCTTGAAATAGCTCGCTATTCCTTCAATTTTTGTGATCTGAGATCAAACAAATTCGACCCAAATCTGTGCGCCTACTTGCGGAAGTTAATTCGTCCCCGTTCCTAACATACCGTCAAACATGGTAAAATTGAATGAATTATAGAGAAAAAATCCGTCAGTTTATAA
>JAJSZO010000014.1:4107-20847 GCA_030262795.1 Deltaproteobacteria bacterium
ATGCCGGAAGATGTTGTTTTAGAAATAGGGGCCGGTTTAGGAGCCCTTACGATTCCTGCCGCTATGGTAGCAAAAAAGGTTTATGCGGTTGAAAAGGATAGTAAGATAATCTCTTTGTTAAAAACAGAACTTGCTTTAAACAGCCTTTTTAATGTTGTTTTAATTGAGAAAGATATACTGAAAGTTAACATTGAGAAATTTGCCGAAGAAGCTAATCGTAAAATAATAGTTTTAGGAAACCTTCCGTACAACATTTCTTCCCAGGTTCTTGTTAAACTTATAAAAGTTAGAAGTACTGTAAGCCGTGCCGTTCTTATGTTTCAGAAAGAACTTGCTCAACGCATTACCGCACAGCCGGGTTGCAAAGAATATGGACGGCTTACCGTTATGCTCAATTATTGTGCAAACGTAAAAAAAGTTGCAACTATTAAAGCCTCTCAATTTTTCCCGAAACCAAAAGTTGATTCCATAGTTCTTGAAATAATTTTTAAAGACAATCTGAAATATTCGGATGATGAAGAGTTCCTTTATAAAGTGATAAAAGCTGCATTCGGGCAGAGAAGAAAAAATCTTAAAAATGCTCTTACAGGCAGCGAGCTTCATATTGCTGCTGAAACGTCTAAGCATGCGCTGGAAAATGCAGGCATAGATCCAACCCGACGCGCAGAAACTCTTACAGTTAAAGAATTTATCAGGCTGAGCAATGTACTGAAGGTGGATAGAACCTAAGATAGATAACCGTTCACGGTTGTCGGTTCACAGTTCACGGTTTCCCCCAAATACTCTTTCTTTCGCTTTCTCCCCCTCGGATTGTTCTCTATCTTCTATTTTTTCAACCGTGAACCGATAACTGTAAACCGTAAACGATTACTTAGCTACATATTTTCTGCCACCGAAACAGTCCTGTCACCGAGCATGTTAACATAGCTTCCCATTTCATTATCGTACCAGCCGTATATAACACACTGAGTTACGGGAATTCTTATAATTGTGTTATTTAATGAAGAAATAACATTTTTGTCTAATCCAGGCACTTTTTTCAAATCTATTTTAACATCAGCAGTTCTGGTATGAGTTTCATGACCTTCAATTATTGCTGCTGCAATCGGCATCCCTATAATATCACAAGAAACATTCTGTTCGTCTGTATAGTGCAGATATCCATTTGGATCTTCAGCAGCAGCCTGCATGTATATGTTGTTTATTAATTTTCTTCTTATTGGTTCTCCAGACAATTCTTCCTGGAGATTTATTACTAAAATAATAAGAGAACCCGTTGAAGTTGGAATTCTTACCGATTCAGCAATGAATCCGATTTGTTCCATTTCAGGAATGACGAGGCTAAGCGTTTTAGCTGCCCCTGTTGTGGTTAATATGATATTATTCATTACGCTTCTGTTTTTTCGCAGATCGGTTGCTCCTTTTTGTGGCAAGCGGTCAAGAACTTCCTGTGATCCTGTAACTGCATGAACTGTCGCCATTGAAGCAAAAAGAATTTTTTTATAGCCAAAAAAGTTGAGAACAGGTTTTATCATATGAGCAAGGCATGTGGTGGTACATGATGCATTTGAAATCACTTTATGATGTCTTGGATCATAGTCATTATCATTTATTCCCATTACTGTAGTTACAGCATCTTCGGGCATTTTTTTGCTTTTATCTTTTATCTTGAATGGAGCTGAAACTATAACCTTTTCTGCTCCTGATTCAAGATGTCCTCTTAAAGCTCCTCTATGGTGATCCTGAGAAAGGGTTGGATCAACAAATTGCCCTGTTGTATCAACTATTAGATTAACGCCATGATCTTTCCAGGCGAGTTCAATCGGATTCCGGGAAGACCTTAAAAATTTGACTCTTATACCGTCAATTGTCATACTGCCGCTTTTTTCATCCAGATTTTGAATAACAGGCGCTGCTTTTTGACCATAAAGAAAACCATGCAGCAGACCGTAATTTGAATCCCTGCCTGCATAATGGGCAATATCCTCAAGGGATGTGCCAACCTTCCGTCCAATATTAACTATAATTTCATCAAAGTATTTTCTGGCTACATGATGCCATACAGTAAGTTTTCCGATTCTTCCAAATCCATTTACGCCAAGTTTCATCCCTATCTTACTCCTTTCCTTTGCCCACGCCTACATCAACGAGAAATCTCAGTTCAGATGAATTCATGCGAACACTCCGACTGGAAACACTTGCTCCTCTTCGACCAGCTCTGTCACATATGCGAACACCGCCTGAAAATCCTCTTTCTCAAGTTCCGGATACTCTTCAAGCAGTTCCTGCTCCGACACACCGCCCGAAAGTGCCCGGAGAATTTGTTCCACGGTGATTCTCATACCCCGGATAGTCGGCTTGCCTATCATTATTTTTGGATTGATCGTGATCCTTGAAAGCAAATTTTCTGTGTTCAACATAACTTACTTTCCTCTTCCTTTCGTTATAATCGCGGTGCTGACCGGCGCCGGGGGCCGTGCAAGCAAACGCAGTTTGATTGTACGGTTCACGGTGTCCGGTCCAGCTCCTTGTTCAGGCGCGTAGCGACGGGACAAGGAGTTGGACGTAGTCAGCACCGCGATTCACGGCGGCGCAGCCGCCGTGAACGTGGAAGTCACCGGCCGGAAAAGCCAAAGATAAAATTTGTAAATGCAACGTTTTACACAGAATTACGTTAATGCGAAAAACGGCACGGCTTTTCCGGTCGAGTGCACTGAATTGTTATACATAAAATCTCTTATTCAGTTTCAATTTTTAAAAATTTATGGCTACTGTGATAATTTGATATTATTTCATGCCCTTTTGCTAACGCTCTTAACACCTGTTGTTTTGAATGTTTCGGTGATATCACGTCGGAAATATCAAGCTCTGGAGCCCTGAAAGATGGATTCCCTTCGATAAATTTTGAGGTTATAGGATCAATAGTATGATCTATGCCTGGCCAATCAAGAGCACTCCTGAACTCACGTGAAAGCAGTGTCGTATACCTAAATGTACCAAAAAGGCATACAAAGCCAATGACAAGATTTTTTCTTCTGTTCAAACGTATATGGATTTTATGGAGGGGACGAATACCATCAGTCATGAAGCCAGTGTTAACATAGTTCGCAGACGACAAATGATTTTTTGCTCCAAATCTGATGTAGTTTCTCACTTCATCAAAAGCATTGGAGAGTACTTGATCAGAAGGGAGTTTAACGCAAAGAAGGCTATATGCGATTTTAGCCACACACCGTCGTATTTGCTCATTATCAAATTCATATTCTGTAACTGTATCTGTTGGCCCAGGATGTTTTTCCTCAAAAGACTTTATCTCATCAAACAGATCGTACTTTTTCTTAATATTCGAGCATATCTTCCTTAGCTCGCCTTCAGAGCGGGCGGTTACATCAACGTATTTAATTTTATCACCATCTTTTTCGATTTTTACTATTGGTTTTTTCCGCTTAAATTCCCTCCCGTCAAACGTTAGTTTTGTCCCATTTTTTGCCAAAGCTACATCATATGGCTTATTTTTCCCTCTGACTCTTTTGATGTCTAATGCGGTACCAAAAAATTGTATGTTTTTTATTAGTTCAGAATCTATTTCGGCCCCGAATTGGCTATTGCAATCTACACAATAAATCCAAGCAGATAATTTTCCACCAAGTGCTTGTGGAATTACATGCTCCTCCGACAGCCTCTTGTTATTGCAGCAGGAAAAGCATATCTTTGTATTTTGTGTCATCAAACAAATCTCGAATGGGCTTTTAGATTTGTATTATCTATTTCTTTTGTATTTGCCTTGTTATACGCTGATACTAACTTAAACTCACCAAACCCCAGGCATGAAGATAAAAGAAAAACCTACAGACTGTCCCGACAACTACAGACCCAAAAACATTGAATTAGCAGCGATTTTCAAATTACCGCTTGGCCTCTTTCCACCATCTTCTTTATCCACCCAAATACGCTTAACCGGTGTTGCAACGTACTGACCTCTTTGCAGTCGTTAGTATAGATTATAGAGGTTTTCATCTTCAAGCTGATCACATATTTTTAATACGCGCCGGAATATTTGCTTCCTGTGCCACAGTGTTCACAAGGTAGACTCACTCCATACGTACATTTATTACAATTCGGGCAGTGCCATTCCCGCCAATCTCTACATGTGCCACATATTTCACAATGCCAAGTGCAGTTGTCTTGTACGACTTCGTCCCAACAAAAAGAATACCAATATGACTCACCACACTTGGAACAACTATATTCACCAATGAGTTTGTGCAAAGGTACTTCTTCGCACCCACAAGGTAGTTCATATTTCTCTTGTAACTTTTCTTCTGATAAATTTTTATACTCATCAATATTTTGAATAGCACAAACTGATAGTTTGGTGATGTCGACTCCATTTAGCGGATTGTGACAATCAATGCACTTGCATTTATCATCACAGGGTTCATTATGTTTCAGGCAAATACATCGTCTTGTTGTGCATCCTGATTTGCACTTACAATGAACTGTTTTCTCCATAACATATTCTCCACACAAAATTTCTCCTGTGGTCTAATGCTTCGCTTCACCCGCCGGGCGGGGCACCACGAACTCCTTAATATTATTGATGAATTACAAATTACTAAATCGTTTGAAAAAATGCCGACGTAACCCGGTCGGCTGTGGAAGCGATTGTTATAAGCCTTTCAATTGAACAGTAAAAAAACGAAAGCCTTTGGATTCCATTTCCTCGAAGTTAGCTTCCGAAACATGCAATCCTTCTTTTCGAGCAAGTGGGTAAAACTTTTTGTACGATTCCTCATCAAAAGCATATGCGGCTCCTAATTTAAGGCCATTCAATATTTCTCCAAATAAAGTCTTTTTAATCGTCCGTTTTTTTAATCCACCCGGATCGATTTCTTTTACGAATGCTTTCATAGTTCGTACAGAACCGGATATTACACATGCATCACCTTTAGCACCTGTGCATACAACTTCAGTAGGAGAAGCAAAAGCAAAATAGCCAATTACTTTACGACTTCGATCTGCCATATTCTTTAACCTTTCTATTCTATCAATAGGCTTAGGAATCCGTTAGCCAGCCTTCAGGCAATTGCCAGTTGATGGACTTCCTTATGGATCCTCTTGGAGAGGGCGTCTTCCGCAATATCAAGGTTATAGTCCATCTGAAGGCCAAGCCAGAAGAAGGCGGAATTGCCGAAGTAGGCAGAAAGCCGCAGAGCAGTATCTGCCGTGACGCTCCGATTGCCATGAACGATTTCGTTCACACGTCGCGGGGAGACGCCGAGATCCCTGCCAAGCTGATTCTGACTGATGCGCATGGGCTCCAGAAATTCCTTCAAGAGGATTTCTCCAGGATGTATTGCGGGAATCTTCGTCATTTCGTCCATGTTTCTAACATATTTAAATAAATGACAAGTAATTATTTCACTTTTACTTTACCCTGATAAACAGAACCTTCCTGTCCCTCAATACTTATATAGTCTCCGGATTTTAACAATAGCTGATTAAAGAGACAGTTTTTTTCTTCTTCATTACATATTAGATTACCTGAACCGATAACGCATGTTTTTCCCAGCCTGTGAGCGACCACTGCCGCATGAGAAGTTAAACCTCCACGCGCCGTCAGAAGACCGTCAGCCGCATCAATTTCCCTGATATCATCAGGGACAGTGTCTCCTCTGACAAGGATTAAAGATGTTTTTGGTTCGGATTTTCTCCATTTATTAATATCTTCCAGAGTAAAAACTACCCTGCCGTTCATTGCTCCGCCGCTCACCCCGATACCACGGCCCAGATATTTTGCCTTATTGATTTCTTCAGGGTCAAAAGTTGGCGACTTTTTTCTTTCTCTCATTGCCATGTCCCTGGTCTGAAGCAAGTACAAATCTTTTATTGAAGGGCTTTCAAAAGTAAACTCTATTTCCTGCGGAGTCCACCCTTTTTTATAAATTAGTTCATTAGCCCACTTTTTTAAAGCCTTATAAATTTCCGGGAAATGTGTTTCAAGTGTTATGTTGGTCTCCCTCATTTCTATTTCCTGCTGATTAATAGAGATAGGTAATGTTTTAACAAGCCCTGAAACAACATCTTCTCCCTGGTTTCCAAGAGTAAAGTCACCCCACAATCTC
The DNA here is from genome assembly GCA_030262795.1 of Deltaproteobacteria bacterium. Classification (GTDB taxonomy): domain Bacteria; phylum Desulfobacterota; class Desulfobacteria; order Desulfobacterales; family ETH-SRB1; genus B13-G4. Next base: position 10,233 of record JAJSZO010000014.1, read on the forward strand.
AGGTTGTCGCCGGGCCATCTAGGATTATGTGTAAAAATCACTCCGCTGCCGGATGAACTGGAAAGATTTCCAAAAACCATTTCCTGGACAGTGACGGCAGTACCCCAGTCATCTGATATACCCATAATTTTACGGTAAGTTCTTGCTTTTAAAGCATTCCATGAATCAAAGACTTTTTTGATGATCAGGTGCAATTGCTCTAAAGGTTCTTCTACAAGATCAATGTCAGCATCGTTTATATTTTTTTTGTAGGTCAGCGCAAGCTCTCTCATCTGTTCACCGGTAAACTCTCTTTTATAAGGTATCCCTGTTTTTTCCTTGAAATCACTTATGATTGCGTCAAATACGTTCCTTTCAATATCAAATGACATCCCGTAACACTGAAGAAATCTGCGATAATTGTCCCATGCAAACCAGGTGTTTCCGGTTCGGGCAGCAATCCCTTCTACTATTTCTTCATTGATCCCGACATTGAGAAAAGTATCCAGCATGCCGGGCTGAGATATAGAAGAACCGCTTCTAATTGAAAGAAGTAACGGGTTGGTTGAATCTCCGAAAGCTTTTCCTTTAAGCTTTTCCAGGGCAGATATATTTTTAGCGACCTGTTCTCTGAAATTCTGTCTCGCCGGCGGATAGCTGTCAACTATTTCTCTGCAACGAAATACTTCCGTAGTAATGATAAAACCGGCAGGAACCGGCAGATCATAATTTTTCATCTTAATTATGTTAAAACCTTTGTTGCCAAGATGAATTATTCCGAAAATTTTGCTTTTTTTGTCAACTATGGAGGTCATAGCCTTTTTGGGATCATAGTTAAGCAGCAGGTGAACCTTATCTTTGGGCAGCTTGTCAGCCTGATGAAAGAGGGTGTTTAGTATTCTCGTTAAAAAGATGTCAAGCTGTCCAAGCCCAAGCGAAAGAGAAGTTTTATCTCGCAGAAAGATTTCAGATACTCTGTGTTTAAGCTTTTCATGGTCAGCCATGCCTTGCTTTGGAAAATATTTGGGTAGTATCTGATCAATTGGTATCTGATTTAAAATTTTTGTTAAATTTTCTTCGTGGATATTGTTAAAATAGTCATTTATTATATTTTTTACCGCTCTGGTAAAACCTTTAAATATATCGACGTACTGAGTAAAAGTAAATCCTCTTGTCTTAAGTAAATGGGATAAAAAATTTATTTGATGTTCCATTTCAACTGAAGAAATTCCATTCACTTTTAATGCCTTGTCAAACAAGATTAAGCGATCTAAGATCTGGTAAAATGTGGCTCTCGTTATAAGGCTGAGGTCTATATCTTGAATAAGTTTTTCAAAAAGAACATTCACCAGAGATTCTATTCGAAAAGTAAGACCAAGTGCATCAAATTTCAATTCATGATAGTATCCATACATTGATGGTATATCCACGGTAATATGTCTTTTTTTATAAATATCTTCTCTAACTTCATATGACTTATGTGACAAAATCAGATCTTTTAACAATTCAAGATAATCAATCAACATGGAAAGTTTTTTCTTGATATCCGGCTCAGCAAAAGCTTTTTTCAGCCTGTCCAAATGCGGAAAGGCTTCGACTTTCAGTTGCGCAATATAGTGATCCATTTCAACAACATCAAGATTATATTTCTGGTTTAAAAGTTTATAAAGAGATATTGCAAGTTCCAGCCTTTCCAGATCTACTTGCGGCACTTCTTTAATATCTGCAAAGATTTCCCTTATTTTTTCATCTTTGATGGTAATGAGGTCGGCGGGTAAGTTCAAACCTTTTTGTTCAAGTTTTGTCATCGCAAGGTGAATACCGTCAAGGTATTGCCCACTGGCAGCGATCTGTTTGTAAATGTCTGGCGGAACAAAAGGTTTAAGAATGTTTTTTTCTCCTTTCTTCCAAAAATTAAAGATAGCTTCCATAAAGCTGGTTATCAGGTTGTTGCTTTCAACATGGCTTTGTTTCCTCAAGAAATGGACAAGCACATCTTTTCTGCTTGTCAGTTCGTCAATATCAGTAGAAATATCTCTCAGTTTTCCTTCAGCGCCAATATCATTAAAATACACCGGAAACAGCCTTGCCAACTGTTTGGCAAGATTGTATGCCGGTTTAATATCGCTGTTTAAAAATTTTGTAATATTTCTTGGGAACAGGTCGGTATCTTTGATAAATACACCGCTGACAGAAAGATGGATTATAAGGCAGGAAAGAAGATTTACCGACAATTTCGGGTTAAGCTCAATCAGTTCTAACCAGGTTTTTATATTGCCGATATGAGCGCTGTTGACTTTTACTTGCCAATTGTTTCCAACGCCTTCTATCATTGGAGATTGAAAGCCCAGATCAATTGTTGAATCAATAAAAAGATTAACAAGATCAATTTCATCTGTTTTATAAACACCTTTACCCATATTGAGCACGCAGTTCAGAACTACGGCGGGAAACTTGCTTGTTCGAGTTTTTAAAATAGAAAAAGTTTTATCAATAAGTTTGTTTATATTATAGCTCTTCTCATGTTCTATAAGCCAGCTTACAGTCCTGTTTATCTCCCTCAAAGCTTCCTTATGTATCATGGATAGTCCTGCAGTATTCATAATATGGAAAAGGAATAAAAGCTTCCATTTATTTCCCTGGCTGGCATTTATTGCTTTTTTAAGCAGCTTTTGAGGAATTTCTCTGTATATTTCAACAATTTCTTTGTACCCCGGCATTTTTAGAAGACTTTTTAAAAGTTCTTCGGAATCAATTTCTTTTTCCCGGGCAATATTTTCCAAATCAAGGTTCCATTGTTTAATTTGGTTATGGGATATTTCATTAAAAATTTCTTTTAAATTTAAGTCATTATCAGTTAAATCCGCTTGTTTTTCAAACCAGGAACGAGGACATTCCTCGCTCAGCCAGTATGAATATGAGTGCTTAAAATATTTTAATAAAAGTAAATTGATATACTTATAGCTTATATTAATTTCAGATGAATTTGTTAAGAGCTCTTTGGCCAGGTTTTTAATTTGATAGAAACTTTTAATAAAAAGAAAGAAGATGTCATCGTTGTAATTTCTGATGTAATCAAAGGACTCATTGACTACAGGTATAAACCTTTTGATATCTGAGCCGGAGTTCTTAATGATTTTCTTCAGAAAGAGCAGTAAATTGTCAATGCTGTCGCCTTGAACTGCTTTTTTGCTGCACGATTCAAGTGCACAGATAAAGATATTTACAAAAAGGGCCGCAGCTTCGTGGCCTTTTGGATGGTTTTTTAGAAGATAAAAATAGTCCAGAGAATAACTTCTTGCTTCATGAATAATAAAGTTCCAGTCCTTATATGGATGAGAAAGCTCTTTAAGAAAGGTATTCAATCGTTCCATGAGTCCATAATACCCGGACATAATTTCCTGAAGAACTGCATATTTGGCATCTATGGTGACATCAACATGATAGCAGGCTATATTCACTTCAAGAGCTTTTGATTTTATTTTCAAACCGTTATCCTTTTTTACGGGCTTCAAGGCGCGCTTTTAGTTTTGGGAAAAGGTTTATATCTGTGTGAGGTAAAAACAGAGAAGCTACGTAATTGTCCATAAAAGAGGCGGTTTCCGAAAGCTCAAAGTTTGTCATTTTTCTTGCAACCTCAACCACATCTTTCCTTATGCGGTTTGTGAGTGAACTTATTTTTGCTCCCAAGAGTGACCCGTTGCCAATAAAAGTAACCTTATCAGGATCTACTTCAGGCAACAGTCCTATGATCATGGCTTTTTCCAAATCTACAAAGCTTCCAAAACCTCCGGCCAGAATAATACGATCAATATTATTAATACTGAGACCCACCTCTTCAAGAAGAGTCATGTATCCGCTGTACATGGCACCTTTTGCCCGTATAAGGTTATTTATATCCGGCTCCGTGAGAACGATATCTCTATCTATCCGGGTTAAATGAGCAAACGCAAGTACATATTCATATACTCCATCAACCTGACGTATGCGATTTGTATCAAGTTCATGGTTGAATTTGCCAAGATTATCAATAATACCCATTTCAAACATAGTTGCTGCAATATTGATAAGACCTGAACCGCAGATACCTTTTGGTCTGATATTTCCGATAGTTATGTTCATGGGCTCCAGGGTAACAGGATCTATGGAAAAATCTTCGATAGCTCCTGTTGTGGCGCGCATTCCAAATTTGATACCACCTCCTTCAAATGCCGGACCGGCAGAACAGGCTGCACAGGCAAGCCAATCTTTGTTGCCGATAACGATTTCCGCATTAGTTCCTATATCTATGTAAAGAGTAATTTCCTCAGAAAGGTACATCCCGGATCCCATGACACCGGCTACAATATCTCCACCCACATAACTTGAAACATTAGGATAAACCAGCGCTGCAACATGGTCATTTAACTTTATTCCCAGATCCGCCACCTTTATTGGTGGATATAAGGCTGATGCCGGAACATATGGAGAACGTCTTATATACTTAGGATTAACTTTAAGCATGAGCTGGGTCATGGTTGTATTTCCTGCCAGCGTTATGGTTGAAATATCGTCAATATCAACATCAGCATACTTTATTATTCGGTCTATTATCTTGTTAATAGTTTGTATAACAACATGATGAAGCTTTTCCAGTCCTCCTGGTTTTTCGGCATAAATAATTCTGCTTATAACATCTTCGCCATAGCTTATCTGTGCGTTAAAATCGCCATACTTTGACAGAACCCTGCCGGTTTTAAGATCAATCAACTGACCATAGATTGTTGTTGTGCCGATATCCATGGCAATTGCCAAATTACTGTCAGTAGTATCACCGGGCTGAATATTTATAATACGTGTAAGGCCGTTTTCCCGGACAGGATTGGCTATTGTCACAGTAACTTTAAAGCCGGCTTCTCTTATTATGTCTGGTAGTTTTCGAATAACAGAAAGCTCAATTTCCAGATGATGTTTGTTATAATTTTTTCTAAGATAGCCGACTAATCTGGTTACATCCGGCCTGTTATTCTGCGCTGTCGGCTCTGCAAGTTTAAGATATTTTTTTTCTACAGGAGGTATGAAAATACCTTTTTCTTTTAAATCCACCAGATTTATTTCTTTTATAAGGGCGGCCCGCCGCGGGGTGTTCTGCATATTAAGCACACCGGCATCTATATCTGATTCTATAGGAATACGGACAATTATATCGCTTGTTATGGTGCTCAAGCAGGCCTGGCGATATCCTCTATAAATATCCTCTTTGTTTAATTTCTCGGATATTCCTCCCTCAACCTTTCCTTTTTCAATGATAACACGGCACTTTCCACAAACACCTTCCCCGCCGCACGAGGCATTAATATGTACTCCCGCTTCCATTGCAGCACGAATAAGACTTGTCCTATCTTTAACCTTTATTTCTTTATTGTGAGGAAGGAATAGAACTTTATGCACACATATCTCCTTTTGAAAACTTAAACTTAGGGTGTATGAGCTTAAGCTGAGGAAAATAGGTTTTATATTTTGTTGAATCTCTGGTTATTAAATTAAATTTTGATACAGTTGCATGTGCGCCTATAAAAAAATCAGGTAAGGGTGAATTTTTTGTTCCCTTGTTTTTTCTATATTTAAGAAATACTTTACCTGTCAGGAAAAGTGCCTCACGAGGAATTTCTAATACTTTTATACTGAGCTGAGAGATAGCCTTTTCTACCTCCTCAATTTTATTAAAACCAATTGATACTTCAGTGTAAACAATGGAATTTATATACAACGTATTGGTTTGGCTGTATTTATCCAGTATATTTTCCGACCAATCAGCCCAATTAGGATCATCTGTGAATAAATCCAGCAAGATACATGAATCAACAAAGACTCCATTCATTATGATCCCCTTGTGAGGTTCATAATTTCGTCAGTTGACATTTTTGCTGTCGCTATTCCTCTAAGTCTTTTAAACTGCCTTGTAATCTTAGGTTTATTAGCTTTAACTATGTAGAATTTTCCATTATCTTCTCTGAAATCAATTTCAGTTTCAGGAATGATACCCAATACTTCCCTTACATTTATAGGGATTGTAACTTGCCCTTTTGTAGTAACACGCATAGTTTTATCTCCAAGTAAATGGTAATACTACTATAGTATTACCACCGTGCGTTTGCAATACTTTATTAATATTTTTTAAAATAACAACTGCTTGCGCTTTGAGATCCATATAGGCAAACCTGGCCGGAATACGTCCCTGGGTCTCATCAGTAACACAGGAGCGAAAGATGTAATCATGGGCAAGAGTGACTTCCTGTTTAGTAGAACTAGGTGATATCATTGTATGTTTATTAGACATTTTGTTTTCATCTCTACGCATATCCTTATACGTGGGAGGACCGTAAAATAATAATGTAAATCTAAAACAGCCCTGTCAATAGCTTGAATACTACCGTCTTTAGGTGATAATGCGTCGTTTAATCCGGAATCTCAATAATGAACCCGGCGAAACAGGCTGGGGTTTGCCTGAGGCAACGGGGGAATTTCAAAAAGGACGACAGTAATATTGTCGTAACCTCCGGCAGTGTTAGCTGATTCAATGAGTTTTTCTACTTTTTGAAGCAAAGTGGACGTAGAAAGAAGGATGTCTCGGATCAGGTTGTCATCAATCATATCCGAAAGGCCGTCTGAGCATAGAAGAAACAAATCGCCGGGAAACATAATTCCTCTTACCAAATCAAGAGCTAACTTTTTTTTGATACCGACTGCCCGAAGAATGACGTTTCGAAGAGGATGGTTTCTGGCTTCGGCCATAGTAATCAGACCCTGGTTTATCTGATTCTGAACAAGTGAGTGATCCATGGTCAGTTGTTTGAGTTGTCCATCTCTTAAACAATAAATTCGGCTGTCTCCCATATGACCGATAACAAAATCCTTGTCGGAAAAGGCCATCAGTTCTGCTGTACATCCCATTCCCTTGTGATGAGGATTTTCCCTTACATGACTCAAGATTCTTTCATTAGCAAAACTAAACGCCCTTTGGACTAATTTGATTGTCTCTTTTTCAGATCTGCCGCCGGAGCTTGAAAAAAGCTCTAATGTAGTTTCAGTAAAGATACGGCTGGCTATTTCTCCAGCAGCAGCGCCACCCATACCGTCAGCCACAAGACAAAAGCCCAGTTCGGTACTTACGATAAAATTGTCTTCGTTATTTGTGCGCTTAAGGCCGCTATCTGATTTGCCAACAAAGTTTATTTCAGGCATATTTTTGTATTGCATAAGTCTGATATGTAACAGTTTGCAGTTGTCGGTTTACAGTTCACATTTTTTATGTTTTGATCAACCATAAACCTCGTTCCTTGGAGAAATTATTTCGTCCTCGTTCCTAAAAATTCGTTAATTATGGACTTGACCCTTTTGATGCATCCTCCTTGATGCTTGTCTGGCGGACGTATCTTTTCTTTTTCATGGGGCGTACTTACGGGCTCCTCAGAATCGGATTTTTCAATTTCTGCTAAACGTCCACCCTTTAGAAACCGAAAAGTTGGTCCCTGGGGAGTTAATGCCACAAGGTTGTCGGGGGTTAAAGGACTTTGAAAATTAACAGGCTGCCCATTGAGCGATATCAACATTTGACCGGTGAGATCTTTTATCCAGTATTGATCGTGACTGAAAAATATCCGGGCATGAAGATCAAGGATTGCCGGATGGTTCATGATCAAATCACAGTCCGGATTTTTTCCGATGGTCACAGGAAGTTTTTTAAAAGAGCGTATGGTAGGGCCAATTTGGATGACAAGTGGAACCTGAACTTGCTGCATGGAAATCTCTTTTGCCGGGTTTGATTCGGATTGAGCCTGGGCAATAGATGGCTTTTCAACCTCAGACATTTCCGGTTCTTGCGGCAAGCCTGGCAAAGGGATGTCTTTGATTTCATCTTGACGTTCCACCATCCTGGTTAAAAAACTCACCTTGGGTCCGCCTTCAGCAAAAATCAAAACATCTCCATCTTTGAGATATGCTTCCTTTACTTTTTTTCCGTTCACAAATGTCCCGTTGGCGCTCTGGTCAACTAACTTAAAACGATTGCCTTCTCTGACAATCTGAGCATGTCTTCGAGAAACGATTGCAACGTTTTTCGGGAATAGCACATGACAAGAAGGATGGCGGCCAATCAAGATCGTTGATTCAGAAAACTCCTGAATTTCGCCTTTCAGAGGCCCATAGATATGAACAAGTTGAACAATAATAATAGGCGCTTTCATATGTAAAATACAGACCTCGTAAAATTTAGTTTTTTGTTATCCCAATAAACCCTTGTTCAGGGTTCAGAGTTAATCGTTTTACGATTTTTGCCTGTCATTTGGCCTCCTGAGACTTTTTTATTTCCTCCAGTCTTTTTAAAAGAATTTTCGCTGTTTTGAAATTATTTGCTACATCTTTATAATTGGAATCAATAGCCTGTACCAGTTTCCATTCCATAATAGCCTCGACCAATTGTTCTTTTGCAAAATGAGCGATACCTCTTTTGTAATGGATTTCCATGTATGTGTTTTCGCTTTTTTTGATATATTCCAGGCATGTCTGGCAGCTCTTATTGTATTGGAGAGATACTTCAAATTCTTTTATGGCTTTCAGATAATTCCTTTTTTCAAACAAGTCCACGGCACATTGAAAGTGCGATCTGGCAAGGTATTCAATGGCAGTTGCATCATCGGGATTTACATTCATAACCTTGTTGAATTCAGCAATAGCCTCCCGGTATTTCATCTTGTTAAAAAATTCAACGCCCTGACTTCTATAGATTTTCATTTCATCTACAGGCTCTTCAACTTCTTCTTTTACTTCCTCATCTACAGGCTTTTCAAGTTCTTCTTTTACTTTTTTATCTACAGGTTCTTCCTTTTCTTCCTTCTCCGCTTTTTTGATCTCTTGATCAAGAACAGCCGAATCAGGAATTTTTATCTCTTCAGTCTTTATAGCCTGTTTTTCTGTTAAAAATGGAACCCCTTCTATTGCAGGGACTATGATTTTCTGGCCGACATGTGTCAGTGTAGCATCGGGTATATTGTTGTATTCAGCTATAATACCGAACTTGCGATAATCCCCATAATAAATCATTGCTATCTTTGAAAGGCTTTCACCCGGTTTGACTATATGCTCAATATGCTTTTTATATTTGACGTGTTTGCGAGGAGTGAGCATTTTAAGTGCTCTGGGATGATCCGGCCAAAATTTCAAAGCTGTTAAAAATTTACGACGAGCCAGGTGATATTTCCCCTGATTATGGAATTTCATGCCTTCCCGATAATATTTTTCTGCCCATTTGCGCAACTCTTTTTCCAGCCGGTCAATGCCCCTGGCAGCTTCCCGGTTTTCAGGGCTCACAGTAATGGCCAGTTTGTACTGTTTATATGCCTCTGCCAGCTTTCCTGTATCTTCATACTCTTTACCGGCTTGCAGGTATGACTGAAGCATATTTTCCTTCCTGTGTTCAGTAATTTTTTGCGAGAACTTCTTAAACTGTTCGGCACAGCCGCTGATCATTATTAATAAAATGACAATCCAGATAAAAGCTAATTTTTTTTTCATGATTTTAGTTACTCTAATGAAAGTTTATTAAAGGTTTTCAGTCTGGAAATAAAACTCTTTATATCCCTTTTCAATATCTGACTTCTCTTCAGAGCAAGGGGATCAGCAAAAAATGGGTTGCTCCCCCTTTTAACAGATACTGCGATTTTATAACCTAAGCGTTTACACATATCCAATATACTATGATCATAACGTCCATAGGGAAAAGCTAAAAAAACAGTATTCTGTTTCAGCTTTTTGTTAATAATTTGTTTTGACTTGCCAAGTTCTTTTTCGATCCTAGACATATACGCTTGAGTATCTTCCCCTTTATTCTGTATGGTAAGATCGCAGTGAGACATCGTGTGAGAACCTATCTCAAAACCGCCTTTCTTCATTTCTCTGAGTTGATCCCATGTTAAAGAGTTTTTTGAGACACCAATAAAATCGGTATATATGAAGAGACTTGCTCTAAAGCCATATTTTTTCAAAATAGGCCAGGCAATATTATAAACCGATCTATAGCCGTCATCTATGCTGATAACCACAGATCTTTTTGGAATGGAATTGCGATATTTTAGAAATTCATAAAGTTCTCCCAGTGTGATGATTCTATAACCATTGTCCTTCAAATATTTCATCTGTTGATCAAAAACATGGGCAGGCGCGCAAAGACAAGAGCTGCAATTATCAGCAAAACTATGATATGAAAGAATAGGCACAACCTGAAATCCGTCATCTGTAAGCCCCCCCTTATTTTTCTCCTTGAGAGGAATAACAATAACTTCGTCTTTTTTAAACATAGCGTTTTCATTAGCGTCTTCTATCACCCATGACTTTTTTTTATCCCCCAAAAACATTTCAGCCAGCATGGCAGATGTTTTTTTCTCTTGAAGTTTGTAAACAACGTATTCTTCCGATTGAAAAATCATGGGTTTTCTATCAAAGATAGATGTGGTACAGGAGGAGAAAAAAAAGAATCCTCCTACAATTATAAACAGAGCAATTGCCAACTGTTTAAATCTGTTAACTATTTGGTTTACCACAGGTTAAGTTCCATAAAAACATATTTTCTATGAAATTGAAAATAAATAATGGGGAAGTT
>JAJSZO010000015.1:0-19335 GCA_030262795.1 Deltaproteobacteria bacterium
CAGCCGAACCACACTAAAGGTGATTCGGCTGTTTTATAAGTAACACTTAATGTTATCCTCTACCATATTATAAGTGGAAGAGGTTAGTTAATCATCCTTGGCGATTAACTAATTTACAGGTAAATTATGAGCTATACCATGACAATCGCCGCACTTGGTATCTTGCAACATCCTTTTTGAATGAGGCATGCCGTGGCATTCACTGCATAAAGGTATTTTCTTATGTGCTGCATGACAATCCGAACACTTAACATCGGTGTGTTTAGTATAATTATTCTGCAGTAAGTCATATGCCTGAGTATGGCAGCCTGCACAAACAAGATTTGGAGTATCTTTCTTGCTATAGGTTATCTTTGTCGGCATATGAACCGGGTGACAACCCATACAGGCATTATCGTCCATGGCATACTCCGGGCTGTGAGACTCGTGGCATTCATTACATTGAGGTATATAGCCATGTTTTACGTGATGACAATCTGCACATGCAACCTCAGTTGTATGCCTGCTGACATTATCAGTAATCTGTTTGGTTTCTTTTGTATGGCAAGACTTGCAGGCATTATTGCTTAACACTGCGCCAGGAATAATCAGTGGTGCATGAGGATCTGTATGACACGAATCACAATCCACGAGTGGAGCTTCTATTGTACCCTCGCCGTGAAATACCCCGTGACAGGTTTCACATTGCGGTATGACTGTCTCATATGGACGTTTTTTGGGATTAAACATATGAAATTGGGTATGACAGTCAACACATTCTATCTGATGTTTTCCACCGACATCTTTAATGCGGTCAAATACACCAATATGGCACTGAGCACACTGGGCCGCCGAATGAAGAGGTTGAGGCCGAATATCATATAGCCCAATCTTTTCAACTTCTTTTTTTGCTATATCGGTTGCTGCTGCTTCTTCAGTTCCAGCAGGCGTCGGCACTGCACTTTTGTCACATCCAACGGCAACAAGCAATAGTGCTGCAATAGCTATAACACTAAAAACTATGGTTCCCTTTTTTACACTCTTCATCTATATCACCTCCATTAATTATTACTTTCTCATTTCAAATCATGGGCTATACCATGGCATTGCCCGCATTCAGGATATTTACTTAACATCTTAGCCGGATGGGGTTCGCCATGGGGTATCTTACATGAAACACATGTCGGTACTGCCTTATGAACAGCTTTATGACAGTAAACACATGATAAATCTTTATGTTTGGTTGTATTATTGTTCAATAATGTGTACGCCTCGCCGTGGCAGGCGGCACAGTAATGTGAAGGTGTTTCCTGATCGTAAGTAATAACAAGGGGCATGTGTACCGGATGGCATGAAAGACAGGCATCTACGTTCATATCTTCGGTATGTTTTTCATGACATTCCATACATGCCGGAATATAACGATGTTTTGGGTGACATTCATTACAGGCCAGGTTTGTATGAGCGCTGGGATTCTCTTTTACTTCAATTCCTTGCTTTTCATGGCATGTCAGGCAGGGAGCTGATACTTCCCCTTCTATATTTAAAGCCAAGGGAGCATGAGTGTCTGAATGACATGAGCCGCAATTTTCAAGTTTGTAATGAGGACTGTCACTATGACATACGCTGCAATCAGGAATAGCGTTTTTACCCTCAGGCGGGTGCTCTGTATGACAATCCAGACAGCCGACCTCTGTTTTATGCTTATTACCGCTGTCAGCTATTGTCGCCGGTTGTTTCTCATGACATTTAATACAATCGGAATTTGAAAGCGAGAAGCCTTCCTGATTTGCTGCAAATGCGCCGGTGCTGTACATAATCAGCACCAATAACGAAAATAAAAGTCCTGTTTTTTTTCTCATATCTTCCTCGTAACTACAAAAGGCCCATCCTTACTTTGAACATTTTTCAAAGATCTCTCAAAGTAAATGAAATGGGGAATGATAACGATGCTCAAAATTTACCAGGATGCCAAATAATTAAAAAAATTATTTGTATTTGGGTTACAGATATTACAATTTATATCATCACAAATTATCTTATGTCAAGTTCTTTTTCTTACCTGAGTTCTTCCATATGACGGCCTTATAATTCGGTACCTATTTCTCCTAATCCATAAAGACTAACTATAAATCCATACTTGCGGTCGTTTTCGTTTTCATCTTCGTAAGAGCACTTGATAGACCAGCACTGTGATTTATATAAAAAACCGATACCGGCTTTTATATCTCTACTATTATATATATTACGTTCATATTCACCGAATACTTCAAGGTTGTCTGAAATTATTAAATTAATATTATAATAAATAGACTCACTTGAATCAAGAGTATATCTGTGTTCAACAAACAACTTGTCCCCTCGATAATCTGATAAAGTTACCGCAACATTACGAGACAGGAAAGAATCTTCATACCGGCACCATTCTGCATCAGCCTGCAAAGACAAATATTTTACAGGTGAAAGCTCAAGCTCAGCGTAAATGGGAGAAAACGGCTTTGGATTGTCATCCCTTGCCGCACCAATGTTATAACTCTGTTTTATCAAAAAATAGCAGAACTCGTTATAGCTATAACTTACAGGCTCATCATTTTCTTCATCCGCAACCCCGTTTTTTTGTTCCGTATTTTCCTTTGATTTTGAGGTAAAAGTGTTTGTAATTGAATAGGTAATCAGGTTGTTTTTCTCAATACTGTCTAAATATTCTTTCTGGTCCTGCTCAGGTATGTAATCATAAATAATTTGTGGCTCAATTGAATGTTTGATTCTGTCTAAGGTTTTTCCATTTATATTGTATATCTTATAAATTCCGGTAGATAAATCCAGTTTTATGTCATAAATTTGTCTGTTTAATATATTATGTGCTTCTACTGCCCTATCTGAGTGGTCATCAACATACCAAACCGTCTCTTTGACCCCGAAAGATGGTTCAAAAGTGAAATAACTTCCGAAATTGCAAGGAAAATAAAACCTTGGATACAAATCCATGCGATGGAGTCTGTTTCCATCCTTACTGTAAGAATACGTATATTCAGAATCGAAATCTATATAAAAAGGTGTATTTAATATCTTTTGTTTTAATGCATTAAACCTGATCAGCGGCAGTTTCTGCAGGGTTGTATCCGTATCCTCCTGACGTCGATTAATGACATTATCATACCATCGCAGCTCTGCATTAAAGCTGCAGCGCGACCAGCTCTTGTTCAAGCTTAAACTGTTTACCCTTGTGGCATCATCGTATTCGTCAATATTTCTGCCAAAATTTAAATAATAATAATCACTTGTTTCTTCAAACCCTGTGTATCCATTTTTAAATTCATGCAAGTAATCCTGATCACTAATAATATCCATATCCAATTTTGCAGAAAACCCAAAAGGCATAGCCTGGTCATGCTTCCATCTTAACCAGTAGCGATCGGTATTGGGCCGCAATATGTCATCTCCCGTATAAGCCCATTCCTCACTCCGAATACCGTTATCAACCTTTTTATCTTTCAAAAAGTCATACATAAGGGTTCCTTTTGAATAATTATCTAAAACATACCTGTATTCAAAAGCAACTTTATCTCCACGACGCCCCATATGATATAAATAAAAGGTTGCGTCCGAGCTTTCATTTATAGCCCAATAAAAAGGCTGATTATATTCCTCCCCTTTTCGTTTTGAATATCCAATTTGTGGTGGAAGTAAACCGGACTGGCGTTTTTGTTTGGCTGGAAAAACAAGAAAAGGAACATACAGCACAGGGACTTTTTTTGCCCAAAAAGTTGCATGATTAACAAAACCATAACCTTCCAGCGTAACTTTCAGATTTCTTCCGGTAATTTTCCATGCAGGGCTTTTACCGTCACATGTTGTCAAGCCGGCTTTATCCACAAAATAGCTGTTTTTCCCCAGCTTTTTTATCTCATTACCTTTTATGTAAAAATGGTTTTCTTTAAGAAATACAGTTCCATTATAGATTGTTCCAATCTCAGCCTCCAAATCCATTTCCATGCGGTCACCGATTAAAACATCCTCACCTGCTGTCATTATCACATGACCAACCGCAAGAACCTCCATTGTATTGCAATTAAAACTAACAAAATCAGCAGTCAGTCTTCTGCCTTTTTTTGTTATAATTACACGACCTTTTGCAATATATTGATCAGCTTTATTGTCGTAATTTATTTCGTCTGCAGAAACATGCCATGGTTCTGTAGAATCATCCTCAAAGAATTTATCCTGAATTCCGGCACAAACACAAACAGGAATAATAGTCAAAAAAACAAGTAAGCCAGTAAGTAAGATAGACAAGCAGGTTATAAACTTTATCCGATCTATAAAACATATTGGGTCAAACCCATTTAATACGACTGTCTGAATTTTTTCGTTCAACAATTTCTCCGATAATATAGCTCTTTTCGCCTATAGCGCTAAGTCTTTCCAGCACATCCTGTGCAACTTCTTCAGACAATACAGCTATCATGCCGATACCATTATTAAAAGTGCGCAGCATTTCTTCTTCAGATATCTTACCGGCCTGTTGTAAAAATGTAAAAACAGGAGGAACGTCCCAGCTTCCCTTTCTTATTACAACATTACAAGATTTAGGAATAATTCGAAGAATGTTATCAATGATACCTCCACCAGTTATATGCGCAAGACCCAGGATTGGGAGATCTCTGTAAATACGATAAATAATATTCGAATATATTCTGGTGGGTATAATTAGTTCATCTCCCAACACTTTACTCAGCTCAGGTACATAACTATCAATCTTTAACTTTAAAATATCAAAACATATCTTGCGTACGAGTGAATATCCATTACTATGAAGCCCGCTTGATGCAATACCAACAATTTTATTGCCTACATGAATCTCCGATCCATCAATAATTTTACTGTTATCTACAATTCCTACAGCAAAACCAGCCAGATCATATTCGTTATTGCTGTAAAATCCAGGCAGTTCAGCCGTTTCGCCACCTGTTAGAGCGCATGCAGCCTGCCGGCAGCCCTCGGCAATTCCCTTTATGATTTCAGTTACAGTATCTGTTTTCAGTTTGCCTGTTGCAAGATAATCAAGAAAGAAAAGTGGTTTTGCTCCCTGAACAGCAATGTCGTTAACGCACATGGCAACAAGGTCAATACCAACTGTATTGTGTTTATCCATCATAAAAGCAATTTTAAGCTTGGTACCAACACCATCTGTCGAGCTGACAAGAACCGGTCTCTCCATCCCTGCAATATTAAGCGAAAAAAGACCCCCGAACCCTCCTATTTCACCAATAACACCAGTTCTGGGGGTTTGTTTTGCTATTTCTTTAATTTTATCGACCAAAGCATTTGCTTTGTCTATATCTACCCCTGCATCAGCGTAAGTAAGAGAATCAGTCATATAAATCTCCCTGAAAGTTTATATCAAAGCATTATTAAACTTGAAAATTAAATTGAATCAGGTTAAAAGTCAAAACAATTTTTAGGGTATAAATTTTTCAACCTGTGCTTTTAGCCATTAGCTTTTAGCCGTTAGCATTGAAAAGGGGTGAAAATGCAGGGCAAACGCACAGGTCGAAATTTTTTGGTCGAAAAGGTATTGGTATGAAAGAAATAAATATAGGCTTACTCGGTTGTGGTACAATTGGTACAGGTACTGCAAAAATTCTTATTGAAAGCAAAGATCTTATAAGTTCACGAATTGGAACTGTTCTGAATTTGAAACGTATTGCCGATATAGATATTAATAGAGACAGAGGAATAAAATTCAATGAACACGTTTTGACTACAGATGCTTCAGGAATTGTTGATGATTCGGAAATTGACATTATTATTGAGCTGATTGGAGGAGAGGGAATTGCGAAGGACTTAATTTTAAGGGCCATTAATAATGGAAAGCATGTCGTTACTGCAAACAAGGCACTTCTTGCAAACCACGGCAAGGCAATATTCAAGGCAGCAGATAAAAAAGGTGTCGGAATTGCCTTTGAAGCAAGTGTTTGCGGGTGTATACCGATTATCAAAACGTTACGTGAGGCACTGGTCGGGAATCGGATTAATTCAATGATCGGTATCTTAAACGGTACCTGCAATTATATCCTTTCAAAAATTACCGATGATAAAAGCAGTTTTGAAAACGCACTGTCCGAAGCGCAAGCGAACGGATTCGCAGAGGCAGATCCATCTCTGGATGTAGAAGGCCTTGATACAGCTCACAAACTATCCATATTGTCATCACTTGCCTATGGAATGGAAATCAATCTTGACGATATTTATATTGAGGGAATTTCAGAAATTACCCCCCTTGATATTGAATTCGCGGGACAGTTTGGATACAGGATAAAGCTCCTTGCGATCAGTAAAAACATGGGAAATAAAGTTGAAACAAGAGTACATCCTACTATGATTCCTTTTGACAATCTTCTTTCCAATGTCAATGGTACGTTAAATGCGATTACAGTGTCCGGCGACGCAGTAGGCGACATAATGCTTTACGGGCATGGAGCCGGTATGATGCCTACCGCCAGTGCTGTAGTCAGCGACACAGTTGATCTTGCACGCGACCTTTTATCCGGTGCAAAAAAAAGAGTTCCTTTGCTTTCATACCAAATGGAAAACATCAAAAAAATTCCTGTTATGTCTGTTGACGAAATCTTTACTAACTATTATTTCAGGTTCCTGGCACTGGATCAGCCCGGCGTACTTTCGAAGATAGCGGGTATTCTCGGCAATCATGGCATCAGCCTTAAGTATGTTCATCAAAAAGGACGAAAATCAAAAGGTTCGGTTCCTATCGTCATGCTGACACATCTCGCAGGAGAAGCCGACGTAAAAAAAGCTTTATCTGAAATTACCTCACTTGAAATTGTAAAAGACAAACCGGTTTTCATACGAATTGAGGATGAAAACAGTCAAAATTGATAAAAACGGTTCACAGTTCACGGTTTACAGGTTACGGTTGTAGGCTACCAACTTAAGGCGGGACACCTTGTAATCTCAAAAAGTTACAGTAGGGTGGGCGCTGCCCACCAATCTATGCGGTTTGCAAAGATCACCCATTAATTGGTGGGCATTGCCCACCCTACAAATTGTCCCACTTTAAGTTGGTAGTCTAAACCCGATAACCGTGAACCGACAACCGTGAACCGTAAACCATGAACCATGAACCATGAACCGTTAGGTGAAAACATGTATATTGTCTGCTTGGATTTGGAAGGAGTTCTTGTCCCTGAAATATGGATAAATGTAGCCCAAAAGACCGGCATTAAGGAACTTGAACTTACTACACGTGATATATCCGATTATGATGTATTGATGAAAAAAAGACTTTCTATTCTTCATAAACATGGCCTGAAGATAAACGATATAAAAAAGGTTATAGATTCCATGGAACCGCTTGAAGGTGCGGTGGAATTTCTTGAGTGGCTTCGATCATGTACCCAGGTAATAATTGCTTCAGATACATTTGTTCAATTCGCAGGACCTTTAATGAAAAAACTTGGATGGCCAACTCTTTTTTGTAATTCTTTGCAAATAGATTCTGACGGCTCAATTAATAGTTATACCTTACGTCTGCAAGACGGCAAGCGGCAGACAATATTAGCTCTAAGAAACCTGAATTACAAAACAATAGCCGTTGGCGACTCATATAATGATATTTCCATGCTCAAAGAAGCTGATGCAGGTATTTTTTTCCGGCCGCCGGATAGTATAAAAGATGAATTCCCTGAGCTCACTTTATCATATTCATATAAAGAATTAAAAAACATTATCAAAAAAATCTAGTACCTTATGATAACCCACAACATAACATACCGTGTAATTTACGGCGATACGGATAAGATGGGCATTGCCTATCATTCAAATTACTTACGCTGGTTTGAAATTGGTCGTACAGAAATTTTCAGACATCTTGGACTTACTTACAAGGAAATTGAAAAAGGGGGGATTTTTCTGCCCGTCTCGGAAGTCTATTGCAAGTATTTATACCCTGCACATTACGATGATGTTCTGATAATAGAAACTTCTTTAGACACAAGCGTTAAGGGCAGTATGAAATTTAATTATCGCATATTAAGTGAAGATGGTAATACAATGCTTGCAAAAGGACAAACCAGGCATGCCTTTACTGACCGCAACGGTCGCGTAGTTCGTCCGCCGAAATTATTAATAGAACTTATTGCAAAAAATGTAAGTTCTCAATTAGGAACGTGGACGAATTAACTTCTCCAAGTAGGCGCATAGATTTGGGGAAGTTATTTCGTCCACGTTCCTTAGTTGGGGTAACTGGTTGAATACATACATGTCAAAATTTAATAAATGCAAAATACTCGTTGTCGGGGATTTGATGGTCGATGAATATTTATGGGGAGATGTTGACCGCATATCACCTGAAGCACCTGTCCAGGTAGTATTGGTCAAAAATGAAAACTATACCTTAGGCGGGTCCGGAAACGTTGTAAATAATCTTGTTGAACTTGGCGCAAAAGTGTCAGTGATAGGCATAACGGGTACTGACAGGCATGGCAACCTGTTGCTGAAAAACTTAAATAAACTAGGGGTGGATACAGCAGGTGTTGTTCAGGAACCTGACAGGCCAACTACAAGGAAAACAAGGATTATTGCGGCAAATCAGCATGTGCTAAGAATAGACAGAGAAACAAAAAGAAAAATTTTAGCCAAAACTTTTGAACTCCTTGCAGGATTTATTGAAGAAAAAGTCTCCTCTGCTGATCTAATTCTTATTTCCGATTACGAAAAGGGACTTATCACAAATTCCTTGTTTTCAAAACTGATCGAATTTGCTAAAAAACACAATAAAATAACAATTGCCGATCCAAAAGGACTCAATTTTTCTAAATATTCAGGAGTATTTTTGCTTACACCAAACAGAAAAGAAGCAGTGCTTGCCACTGGAACTGAAATTTTAGATGAAGCAGCTCTCATAAAAGCAGGAAATAAAATTCTTGATACTGCTATCATAGATAACCTGCTTATCACATGCGGCAAGGATGGTATGATTCTTTTTGAAAAGAACAAAGAACCTTATAAAATCAGTGCAAAAGCCAGACAGGTCTATGATGTTTCAGGAGCAGGAGATACTGTGCTTGCTGTTATAGGGCTTGCATTGGCATCAGGAGCATCATTAAAAGATAGCGCAGCCATAGCAAATACCGCTGCCGGAATTGTTGTAGGCAAAGTTGGAACCGCTACTGTTTCAAGCAAAGAACTTGCCTCAGCCTTAAGGAACGTGGACGAAATATCTTCCCCAACTAATGCATCACAGCTTCAGACCGCCTTTGCCCAGTCTTAAATCCAGTCTCAAATCCCAAAAATCTTGAAATAGCTCGCTATTCCTTCAACTTTTGTGATCTGAGATCAAACAAATTCGGCCCAAATCTGTGCGCCTACTTGGGGAAGTTATTTCGTCCACGTTCCTATTCCGATTACACTACATTCAAACAAAAAAACTCTGTTAGAACTTGAATCATTAACAAAAAAATTGAAAAAAACCGGTATAATTAATAATATCAAAAGAGATCGTTAAGTAATACAACACGATATGTTATTTTTGCAGAAAAATCCTCAAGGCATAACTTTCAAGGTCTTTGTTCAACCAAAGTCTTCAAAAAACATGATTACAGGAATTTACGGTGATGCACTTAAAATCAAGCTCACAGCTCCTCCGGTTGATGGTGCCGCCAACAAGATGTGCATTAAATTTCTTGCAAAATGCTTTAAAATTCCAAAAACATCATTAGAAATAATATCCGGACACACCAGCCGAACTAAACATGTGCTTTATAAGCAAAAACATAATAAAGACGGGTTGGAGAGCATTGATCATTTCAAAAAAAGCTTGAATAATTATTGAATTCTCAAAAAAAAGCTTGACAATCTTTCTTAATACAGCTATCAATACTTTTTTGATGCGGGGTGGAGCAGTCTGGTAGCTCGTCGGGCTCATAACCCGAAGGTCGTCGGTTCAAATCCGGCCCCCGCTACCATAAGAAAAACAAGGGGTTACGGAAGATTCGTAACCCCTTTTTATTTGCTCTAAAAGGGCGTTGCATTCAGACTGCCGAAATTAGAGCCTCCCCCAAATCCGTTATAATCAGAAAATTACTTACATGCTTTTGAAAAAGGAACCTGGACGAAATAACTTCACTTTTTTGCCAGGTTATCATTGGCTTCCGGTGCCGGTGGGCTTGATTCGATTTACAAGAGGATATAAATGGAGTTGGTAATAACAACAGAAAGCAGGCCAATTAAATTATGGCTTGATAACATAGAAGATGGTGCTTTGGCCCAAGCTAAGAATCTTGCCAACCTGCCATTCGTGTTCAAGCATATAGCTATTATGCCGGATGCTCATCAAGGATACGGTATGCCAATAGGAGGTGTTATGGCAACGCGGGATGTTATTGTTCCTAATGCAGTTGGGGTTGATATCGGCTGCGGAATGTGTGCAATGAAGACATCCTTGACTGAAATTGAAACCCACGACTTGAAAACGATTATGGGCCTGATTAGAAAGAGTGTTCCTGTCGGGTTTAAACACCAACTTATAAAACAAGATGAATGCTTGATGCCAAAAATGGTTCACCATAATGGAATTGTTGAACGGGAGTACAATAGTGCTCTAAAGCAGCTTGGCACCCTTGGTGGTGGAAATCATTTTATTGAAATCCAAAAAGGGAATGACGGGTATGTATGGATTATGGTTCATTCGGGTTCAAGAAATATTGGACTAAAGGTTGCCAAACATTACAACGACGTTGCAAACGAAGCGAATGAAAAGTGGTTTAGTGTAGTTCCGAAAAAGTGGGAGCTGGCATTTCTGCCTGCCGACACAATCGCCGGAAAGGCATATCTTGACGAAATGCAATACTGTGTAGATTTCGCGTTTGCCAATAGGCATTTGATGATGGATCGTATTATGGTAGCTGTAATGAGCGTTGCTCCTGACACTGAATTTGATAAAATGATAAATATTGCTCACAATTACGCACAACTCGAACATCACTTCCAAACGAACGTATGGGTTCACAGGAAGGGCGCAACAATGGCTCAGAAGGGGCAAACTGGAATTATCCCAGGATCGCAAGGCACAGCCAGTTATATCGTAAGGGGAATGGGAAATCCAGAAAGTTTTCATTCTTGTTCGCATGGTGCCGGGCGGAAAATGGGCCGTAAACAGGCGCAACGGGAACTCAACCTTGAAGCTGAAAAGAAACGCCTTGATGACCTCGGTGTGATCCATTCTATTCGTGGCAAAAAAGATCTTGATGAGGCTGCTGGGGCATACAAAAACATCACGAAGGTTATGGCAAAGCAGTCTGATTTGGTTGAAATCGTGGTGGAATTGCGGCCGATGGCAGTAATTAAGGGGTAAAATCCAACAGGAGGAACGTATGGACAAGCCTATTGAAAACTATTGGAAAATCCGTCTTGAAGGTCTTAAGAAATCTTTGGAAGAAAATAACTTTGAGGTTTTTCTTGCAAATAATTCCTCAGAAGCAAAAGCAATTGTGCAAAAAGAAATTCTTCCAAAAACAGGTGCAAAAAGTGTTTCATGGGGAGGCTCCTTAACATTTACTAAAACCGGGCTTTATAATGATATCAGGAATAATCCGGCTCTAAAAGTTCTGGACGTTTATGATAAAAATCTTTCTGATGAAGAAAAAAATGAGTTTCGAAGAAAAGCACTTCTCGTTGACCTCTTTATTACCGAAACGAACGCAGTCACTGAAACAGGAAGTCTTGTTAATCTTGATATGTATGGCAACCGTATAGCAGCTATGAGTTTCGGACCCAAATATGTTGTCATTCTTGTGGGCCGCAATAAAATTGTTCCCGATATAGAGGATGCTATGTTTCGCATTAAAAATTATGCGGCCCCGGTTAATTCCATGCGGTTAGACAAAAAGACACCTTGTGCCAGGACTTCCTGCTGCGAAGACTGCAAAAGCCCTGATCGTATTTGTAATATCTGGACAATAACAGAGAAATCGTTTCCCAAGGGAAGAATTAAGATCGTTTTGATTAACGAGGATCTGGGATTTTAAAAAACCTCATACCTGCCAAAGCAAGGAACGTGGACGAACTGTTCCGATATATCGTCATTAGAGGAGAAAAAAACTGAACGATGGGAAAGAAAAAAGACAAAAAGAAAGAGACTGAAGATGAAATACAACAGATCATAACGCAATTAAAAACATGTGATGAGACGAAGGACACTAATTATGAAGCAGAAGCAAGCATGATGGAGACATTGATCTCTATCGGGGAATCTGCTGTTCCGTCATTGATAGAATTGTTGCAGAATTATGACACGTGGATGAGCAGTGCGTTTGCTGCTGATGTCTTGGGAGAAATCGGAGCAACAAGTGCGATTGAGCCATTAGCAGATGCCCTGGAAGATTTTGAACTCGGAGAAAATGCGTATATAGCCATCAAGAAATTCGGTTACGCCTGTATTTCAGACGTAATACAACGAATTGAATATAGGATAGCTCATCCTATTGAGACGGGGACATCACTTGATCTGATTACGTCATATGCCTTAAAGGTTCTTGGCGACATACACTGTGATCAATCAAGTCATTTTCTCAACAGTTTATTGGACGATTATATCTTGGAAATGCCCGATGAAACGTTTGATTCCACAACATATAAGTGGAAATACAGGAATGTCGATTTTTTTCATCTTCTGGACTGTCTGGTGAGACAGCAAAATAAAAGTGCCATTCCGCATATCAGGAAGGCAAGAGATTGCTTCCAGAAAGAGTATACCGACTATATAATCTGTCAAATTGCAATTGGAAGACTCAAAAAAGGAAAGGTGGAGGGATATCTTCCAATGGAAGCTATGGAAATCGCCATACCATCCGGAATGATTATGGATGTATTATCCGGAGGGCAATATGGCTGGAAGGATAGAGTTGACGAAAAGTATGGTGAATATTTCGATGAGGATGAAGACTAAAAGAATATAGAGGGGTTCTTTATCATTTCTTCCATAATCTAATTGTTCAATACCGAGTATTGGTGACCCATTTTATGAGCTACAGCAAGTGCTTCCAGAACCTAAATGATAATCAAGGACAATATCTCCCACACTAGAAAATTTATTTATTATGAACTCAAGTAATAATTCAGGCTTTTTACCTCCTTTAATATTTACATCACCCCCATGCCTACAATTTCCGAAATTAGCTGAAAAGTTTCTAAAATTCCCTATTGGGACTTCTTTGTTTTTATTTCCAGATTCCATTCCTTCTAACTTTTCATTCGCTTAAAAATATTGATGCTTTTCCGCTAATACTTTGAATATGTTCTGATCTTCGTTTCGGTCACTTTTGGTAGGTTGGGTTGACCTACGTGATTACGCAAATCAAGGGTTCAGTCTATAACTTATTGAAAATAAAACATATTTATAAATCAAAGTATTAGCGGAAGAGCATCTAATTTTTGAAGAATGACAAAATCCACGAAGAATCAGAGAAAATATCAAGTATCGAGTTTCTCAAGCCTGTAGCGTAGCGAATCGAAGCTTATATTGAGATATCTCGCGGCCTTTGTTTTTGAACCACTTGCCTTTTGGAGAGCTTTTTTTATCAAAAGCCTTTCGATCCTTGCCAGTTCTTTATTCAAGCTTATGCCTTCTTCGGGAATGTCGGCGCTTAAAGCAGTATCCTCATCCATTTCACCGGTTGCAGGTATAACGAGATTTTCCGGTAAAATTATATTTGTGGTCTCAAGGGCGACACTTCTTTCAATGATGTTTTCCAGTTCCCTTACATTTCCGGGAAAAGAATGCCCCATAAGAAGCCGGAGAGCATAAGGAGATATTTTTTTGATCTCCTTATTGAATTCTTTTGAATACTTTTCTGTGAAATAGCTTACCAGCATGGGAATATCTTCATTCCTTTCCCTTAAAGGCGGAATCTTTACAGGAATTACGTTGAGCCTGTAATAAAGATCTTCTCTAAAATCGCTATTTTTAACTTTTTGCGCTAAATCCTGATTTGTGGCGGATATGATTCTTGCATCTACCTTGATATCTATTGTGCTTCCAATCCTTCTGAAGGTTTTTTCCTGAACTACTCTGAGAAGTTTGACCTGAAGAAACTGGGGCAACTCACCGATTTCGTCAAGAAAAATTGTTCCTTTGTTGGCAACCTCAAAAAGGCCCGGTTTATCCGCACAGGCTCCACTGAATGATCCCTTCATATAACCGAACAGTTCGCTTTCCAAGAGATTTTCCGGTATGCCGCCGCAATTTATAGCGACAAAGGGTTTATCTTTTCTATCACTGTTTTTATGGATGGCCTCGGCAACCAGCTCTTTACCTGTGCCGCTTTCACCGGTAATCAGAACATTGGCAGTAGTATCCGCCACTTTTTTAATAAGGGAATAGACCTTTAACATTTCCTTGCTTTTTCCGATTATATTTCCGAAGGAAAGAGCATCTTCCACATTTTTTATAAAAAGAGCATCTTCCTTTTTGATACCTTTCTTACTAAGCGCATCCTTTATCACAGCCTTGAGATCATCAACGTCAAAATTCTTTTCAAGATAGTCGTATGCTCCCTCTTGCATTGCAGCAACTGCTGTCTCCCCTGAAGCGTAAGCTGTGATTAATATAACCATGGTTTCCGGTGAAATCTCCTTGATACTTTTTAAAACATCAATTCCATCGACTTTGGGCATCTTCAGATCAGTAATGGCCAGGTCGAATTTATACTTTTTGCAGAGGCATAACGCTTCTTTACCTCCAGACGCAGAAATAACTTCATATCCTTCTCTAATAAGCAGTATCTCAAGAAATTCTCTCATGCCCTGATCATCATCAACAACGAGAATCTTCGCCATCTGAGGCCTCCTGTCGCGGTAGCAAAACTATGCAATCCGTTCCTTTTCCCGGTTTGCTTTCGATACTGATTTTTCCCATGTGGCTTTCCACAATTCTGTTTACAATTGCCAGTCCAAGACCTGTGCCATTTTTCTTTGTTGTGTAAAAAGGTTCAAACAGCCTGTCCTGACTTTTTTCTTCGATTCCATGGCCGGTATCGCTTATTCGTATCTCAAGATATTTTTTTCTATCAGTGGTTTTTATTTTCAATCTTCCACCCTCGGGCATTGCCTGAACGGCATTTAGAATCAGGTTCCAGATTACCTGCCTTATTTCTGCCTCGTTTCCATATATACCGGTTTGAGTGCACAAGTTCTTGATTACTTCGATATCTTTACACCATTCAGGACTAAAGCAAAGAGATTCAAGGAGATCATCTATAATGACCTCAACGTTAATATTCTTCCGCTCAGATTGTTTCGGCCGTGCAAGAAGCAGGAAATCTTTAACAAAGCCTTCGAGCCGATCCTTTCCTCTCAAAATGATCTGCATAAGCTTTTTATCTGTTTCATCCAGACTAATATTTTTGCTCAACATCTGGATCGGCCCGCTGATTGATGCAAGAGGATTTCTTATTTCATGGGCGAGGCTTGCTGCCATTTCACCAACAAAAGCAAGCCTTTTATTTTTTTCAATCTGACCTTCCATTTCTTTAATAACCGTCAAATCCTGAAAGATCAGAATATTGCCGATTTTTTCTTTATTGCCGTCAACAAGATTGGAAACAGAACAACCCAGTATTTTCCCCAAATCCACAACTTCAAACCTGCTCCCTATTTTCCATTGGTCTTCTTTATTCAGCATACTTGAAAGATGAGGAAAAATGTCATTAATTTTTTTATTTATAATTTGGGAACGTACAAAACCGGTAATCTCTTCAGCTCCTCTGTTAAAGTATTTTATAATTTCCTTGAGATCGAATGTTAAGATTCCCGTGTCCACAGACTCAATTATGCTTCTGTGCAGCAGGTCAAGCTGATCAAATGCGCTTTCTTTTTCCGCCAGAAGATCCCTGGCCATCTTTTCCCGCCTCGCAGCAAAACTGGCCAGCAATGCTATAATATAAAAAGATACAATATGGATAAAAATCCTTGAAAAAACATAACCTTCGCTGGAATTGTAATTATAACCCAACTGGTATATTGGTTGAATAATGCCATAGTATTCCAGATCAAGCAGCAATCCGTAAAATATGCTGCTGAGTGAGGCTGAAATCAACCCACCTCTGCCTGCCAGAAAAAGTACTGAATAAATGATGACCAGTGGATAAAAGACAGAATAAATGCTCTCAATTCCGCCGGTTACATATACAAGCCCGGTTATCAGCAAAAGATCTGAAATACTTTGTATATATATGTTTAGCCTGATGTTTTTGATGATTTTTGAGATGAAAAAGTAGGCAAAAGAAAAAAGATAGGTTAATGCTATGATGAAATATACCGGTGTAAGTGCTGCCTGCAGTGATGGTTCTGTTTCTTTAATCCTGACAAAAGTTGTAATGCATAGCAGAAGGGTTACAATTACAACCCTGTAAAACATCAGCCACCAAAGTCTTTTTTCCAGAGGATTATCTTTCAAATACGACATTGCCTCCTACCATGGTTAGAATTGCTTTTCCCTTCATATCCCAGCCATCAAAAGGTGTGTTGCGACTTAGCGATTGAAAGCCGGCAGCATCCACTTTATAGGTTATGTCAGGATCAATGATGGTTATATCGGCAGGCTTGCCTTTTTTTATGCCGTGATCAAGTCCGAGAATTTTTGCCGGATTTGTTGACATCTTTTCGACAAGATCCACTATTGATATTATACTATTCTGAACCAGTTTCAAGGATAGAGAAACAGAGGTTTCAAGTCCAATAATACCATTAGCAGCTCTGTCGAATTCCACTTCCTTTTCAATAGAAGAATGTGGGGCATGATCTGTGGCAACAACGTCAATTGTTCCATCAGAAAGCCCTTCAAGAACAGCTTTCCTGTCATGCTCGGAACGTAAGGGGGGATTCATTTTTGCATTTGTATTGTATTCTTCAACAGCTTTCTCTGTGAGGGAGAAATAATGTGGCGCTGTTTCAGCAGTGACAGGAATGCCTCTTTTTTTTGCATCCCGTATAGCCCGTACAGACTCAGCGGTACTGACATGGGCGATATGAAGACTTGCGCCGGTTAATTCACAAAGGGCGATATCGCGCATAACCATAATACTTTCAGCGGCATTTGGTATTCCGGCAAGCCCCATCCGTGTTGCGAGTGCTCCTTCGTTCATCACCCCTCCTGCAACAAGATCAAGTTGCTCGCAATGAGAGATGATCGGCAGACCAAATCCTTTTGCATATTCTAAAGCTCTACGCATAAGCTGACTATCAACTACAGGATTGCCGTCATCGGAAAAGGCAATTACGCCTGCTTCTTTTAACTCTCCATATTCACATAACCCTTTTCCCTTGAGTCCCGGGCTTATTGCAGCAACCGGATAAACACGCACAGTATTAGCAAGCCGAGCTTTTTTTAATATATATTCCGCAACCTGAGCATTGTCAGTTACAGGGTTTGTGTTCGGCATTGTGCATACTGCAGTAAAACCTCCAAATGCCGCAGACAAACAACCGGTCTTAATTGTTTCTTTATATTCATGCCCCGGTTCACGAAAATGAACATGCATATCAATCAACCCGGGCACCACGAATTTACCCGAAGCATCAATGATTTTGAGTTTTGAGTTTTGACCTCCGATCCCTAATCCCTGACTGACCCCTAACCCCTGCTTTTCAACCCCTGATCCCTGACCCCTGATCCCTGACCCCTGTTCCTTTATCTTTCCATCTTCAATCAGGATATCCATAATGCCGTCTAAATTGCCGGGATCAATTACTCTTCCGCCTTTAATCAGTATCAGCATTTCGTGTACCTCCTGATATCAGATATAAAAGGGCCATGCGGACGGCAACACCATTTGTTACCTGATCAAGAATTATTGAATACGGACCATCCACAACTTCACAAGCTATCTCAACTCCCCGGTTGACAGGTCCAGGGTGCATTATCAGCACATCGCTTCGGGCGTTTTCCACTCTTTCTTGTGTAAGTCCATACACTTTTGAGTATTCACGTTCAGTAGAGAACAAAAAGCTTTTTTGACGTTCCTTTTGTATTCTCAGCATCATTATAACATCGGCATCGCAGATAGCCTCGTCCACATTATATCTCACTGATGCACCAAGTGATTCTATGCCTTTTGGAATCATGGTCAAAGGACCTGCAATTACAACCTCGGCACCCATTTTTGTGAAGCCTGTAATATTTGATCTTGCTACTCTGCTGTGCGATATATCTCCAATAATTGCAATACGCAGCCCGGAGATTTTTCCTTTCTTTTCCCTGACTGTCATCAGGTCAAGGAGTGCCTGTGTTGGATGTGCATGCATGCCATCTCCGGCATTTATAATAGAGGATTTAACGAGACGTGCAAGCAGGTGAGGAGTGCCTGCAAATGAATGCCGCAATACAATGATATCAGGATTCATGGCTTCAAGATTTCTTACAGTGTCTGCAAGTGTTTCTCCCTTTACAATGCTGCTTGAGTTTGCAGATATTGACAGGCTATCGGCACTTAGTCTCTTTGCGGCAATATCGAAAGATATGCGTGTTCTTGTGCTGGGCTCATGAAAGAATAAAACTACTGTTTTACCCCTTAAAGTCGGAACCTTTTTAATTGGTCTTATAGAAATTTCCTTCATTCTGTTGGCTGTATTCAGAATCAGGTTGATTTCATCAACAGAAAGGGATTCCATGTCCAGAATATCTTTTTTTGTAAACCGCATTATTTGCTTATTTTATCTTAAGATTTTTCCAATTCTGTTCCACCTGACTCCAAAATTGTCACTATCCCATGACCAGTATATTATAAAAGCCTTTCCCTTGACATCTTTTAGATCCACAAAACCCCAGAATCTGCTGTCATAGCTGTGATCACGGTTATCTCCCATTACAAAAAGCGAATTTTCAGGTACTGTGACCGGTCCGAGATTATCTCTTGGCTGCATGGATTCCGGAATTATATGGAGATCTGTATAAATCGCATAGTCGTGTTCAAGACGCTTTTTGTTTACATAAACTTCTTTGTTTCGGATTTCAATAATATCTCCCTGGATACCTATTGTTCTTTTTATAAAATCTTTTTTAGGATCCTGCGGGAATTTAAAAATAACTATGTCTCCTCTTTGCGGTTTTTTATATGGAATGATTGTTATGTTAAAATACGGAAGTTTGACTCCGTAAATAAATTTGTTTGCCAGGATATGATCTCCGATCTGAAGAGTGTCTTTCATTGAACCGGAAGGAATTTTAAATGCCTGAACTATAAAAGCCCTTATGAATAAGGCGAGTACAATCGCCAGAACTAATGCTTCTATGTTTTCTCTAAGACGACTTTTGGGGGGAGCGATAGCCTTTTTTGATGA
>JAJSZO010000015.1:19435-20839 GCA_030262795.1 Deltaproteobacteria bacterium
AATTAACCAATCGTAATACAAGATTGCTGAAGATACCTGCTGCTATGTCATCCAGAACAATGCCGGTACCTCCGCTAAGCTTTCTTTCCATAAACCGAATAGGGAAAGGTTTCAAAATATCAAAAAACCTGAATGCTGCAAAGCCGGCTACTACAGAAATTGTATTAAAAGGCAGGCCAAGAAATGTTACCATAATACCTGCTATTTCATCAATTACAATACACCCGGGATCGGTTTGTTTTAATATTGTTTCAGCCCAAGTCGATATCCATATGGCAAAAAAAATAAATATTAAAATAAAAAGAATAGCAACCGGCAATTTGGTTTTGGATAAAAGAAAACAAAGAGGAAGTCCCACGATGGAACCAAACGTGCCAGGTGCAAAAGGAATGTAACCGGTAAAACAACCTGTTGCAAGCACCATGACCGATTTTTCTTTAAAATTCATGCACAGTTTTTATAAGCAGGTATGGTTTTTGTCAAGATATTGTTGGTTTTCATCTTGCCATTTGCTTGAAAAATGGGTAAATTAGAAACGTTGACGAAATAACTTTCTCGTTTCCATGCTCCAGCGTGGGAATGCATGTTAGGTGGATTTGCGGATTGGGTGCAGGGATTACAAAGATGAACAAGAAAAATAAAATAACGGCAAAAGAAAAGAGGCGTTTGCCGATCGGCATATCAAGTTTCAAAAAGCTGCGCGAAAATGACTATTACTATATCGACAAGACACACTTTATTCGGGATATAATAGACGCCTCAGCAGAGGCACTTTTGCTTCCCCGTCCACGTAGATTCGGCAAAACATTGAATTTGAATATGCTTCGTTATTTTTTTGAAAAAAACGAAAAAGACCGAAGTGGATTATTTGATGGACTAATTATCCGCAATGATGAGGTTTTTGCCGAGCATCAGGGAAGGTATCCGGTTATATATCTGACCTTCAAGGATATGAAAGGTCGGAACTGGGAAGATTTATATGAGGGTTTATGTAAAGTGATCAGCGAAGAGATTGAGCGGCACGTCAAGGAGTTGAACATCGACTGTTTGTCAGTCACGGATAGGAATTATTTTAAATCTCTGATTGAGCTCAAGGGATCAAAACGTTCTTTCGAAGATAGTTTGCGAATATTATGCGAAGCCTTAAACCGTTGTCATAATAAACGAGTAGTCATTTTAATCGACGAATATGACACCCCTCTTCATGCGGGATATACAAATGGCTATTACGATAACGTCGTAAGTTTCATGAGAAATTTCTTAAGCGGTGGTCTCAAGGACAACGAGCATCTCTTTAAAGGAGTTATTACCGGTATTCTCAGGGTAGCCAAAGAATCAATTTTTTCAGGGCTGAACAACCTTGGGGTATACACCTTATTGCAAGAGGAGTTTAACACAGCATTC
>JAJSZO010000016.1:0-12572 GCA_030262795.1 Deltaproteobacteria bacterium
ATAGCTGATATGTATCACTTTGAGCAATAGTTTACTGTATTGATAACCTATTGAAAAAACAGAGACTTTTTAGAAATTCCACACTTAACGCGAACATAGCCAAGAAAAAACTCCAGAAGGAATATACGACCATATTCGTGCATGGTAAACAAAAACGAGTCAAAAGGCCTCCTACAATAGATGGTATCCCCGTGGATGAATTCATTCGGCAAAATGCTGATTCGATATAGCTACATCAGAATGAAATGTGGGAATATATTGAGCAACCAGAAGATGAAAGCAAGAATTAATATCAATGATTTCAAGCATATTCCAAATATTGGTCCGGCAACAATCAAATATCTCAACATATTAGGAATCAATAAGCCCTTTGAGCTAATCGGCCAAAATCCGTATTCGATGTATAGAGAATTATGCCAAATAACAGGGAAGCGTTTTGACCCTTGCCTGGCTGATGTATTTATTTCAGCAGTCAAATTCATGGAAGGTGCACCTCCCCAAAAGTGGTGGTACTACACAAAAGAAAGAAAAATAACATTATCAAATGAGAGGATCTAAGAAATGATCGCCTATTGCGGAATGGATTGTTCAAAGTGCGAAGGCTATCTGGCAACCAAAGAGGATAACGACACAAAAAGGAAAGAGGTTGCTGAAAAATGGACTATCCAATACAACACTGACATAAAGCCTGAACAAATAAACTGTAAGGAACGTGGACGAAATAACTTCCCCAACTATGCATCACAGCTTCAGGCCGCCTTTGCCAAATCTGTGTGCCTACCCTGAGAAGTTATTTCGTCCCCGAGTGCTAATGGTGATACTTTGATGCCATTTAAAAAATTTTCCTGAAATTTTTCTCTATTTTGTACATGGAAACTGCTTTCAGAAAGGACTTTACTTTGCCAAGGTCTTTTTGACCAGGGCCGGACTCTACACCTGAACTGACGTCCACAGCATCCGGCATGCTGACTGATACAGCATGGAAAACATTCTCGGGTGCCAGACCACCAGCCAGGATCAGGGGATATTTGCAGCCAAAGCTTTTAACTTTTTTCCAGTCCCATTCTATCGCATTACCTCCCGGCAGAACTCCTTTGCCACATTCCACCAGAAATGCGGATGCTTCGTAATTTTCTGCTTCTTCAATAGTCGGCTTTCCTTCTGTAAACAACGCCTTTATTACAATAAGATTTTCTTTTTGAAGTCTGCTGACAAGATCGGGTGATTCCCGACCATGCAACTGGACGGCGTTAAGACGACAGAATTCAACCTTATGCATTATATTCGAAAAACTCTCATTAACAAATACCCCTACAGTTTTTACTTTTGAAGGTAAGGCCATGGAAATTTCTTTTGCCTGAATTTCAGATAAATGCCTTGGACTTTTCGGAAAAAAAACACATCCGATTGCATTTGCCCCGAGAGCCGCACATTCTATAGCTTCCTCAACACCGGTCAGCCCACACACCTTAACGTTTATTCGTTGCTTCCTATCCATCCAATCATCCTATTAATCCAAATTCCAAAGGAATCCATCCATTCGCGAAGCGAATCATCCTAATCATCCATCCATACAAATCATCAATTAACCTATAAGAGACCTTAGAAATGCCTGGCAGTTCTCAGCTTTTACAAGGCTTTCACCGATAAGAAAATTCCATATACCTGCCTGCTGATTTTTAACAATATCATCTCTGTTTTGTATTCCACTGGCAGCAACAGCTATTTGATATGGCTCAAGAAGCGATACCAGTTTAATAGCTGTATCAACACTGGTCTCAAAAGAACTTAAGTTTCGATTGTTAATTCCGATCAGCCTGGCCTTTGCCTGTGTTGCCGCTTCAAGATCTTTTTCCGAGTGTATTTCCACAAGAGCATCAAGTTTGAGTTCGTTACAAAGCTTTAAATAATCACATAATTGTTTGCGCGAAAGAATACGGGCTATAAGAAGTACCGCATCTGCTCCTGCAACTGAAGACTCGTAAATCTGATATGAAGAGATTAAAAAATCTTTTCGAAGTACCGGCAGGGTTGATGACTCGCGAGCTTTTTTCAGGTCATCCAAACTGCCTTTAAAATAAGGCTGATCCGTAAGCACGGATATAGCAGCCGCTCCTCCCATTTCATATTTCTGAGCATATGCTGTCGGATTCAGGTTTAAACAAATGGCGCCTTTAGATGGAGATGCACGTTTGATTTCCGCAATGATGTTAACTCCTGAAGGACCTGGCTTCTCAAGTTTTTTAATAAACGGTCTTTTTTTACTTTTAACCGGTGTAAAAGCATCATTACACAGTTGACTCTCCGGAATAATTTTTTTTGCCTCTGCAATTTCTTTTTTTTTATGTTCAACTATTGCTTTTAAAAAGTCTTTTCCCATTTATCCATTTTCCTGTGTAAAACGAACGAGCTCTTCCATTTTTTCCATAGCCGCTCCTTTGTCAATGGAATTTTCAGCAAGCTTTATTCCTTCCCGGAAATCTTTTGCTTTTCCTGCTGCAACAAGTGCTGCGGAGGTATTTATCAATACTACATTGCGTTTTGGACCTTTTTCTCCTTCAAGAATTCTTCTCGTTATTTTAGCATTAGTTTCAGGATCTCCTCCTTTGAGATCCATTGAATCAGCTCTTTTTTCAAAAAATTGTTCAGGAGTTATATCGTAGGTAGTTACGAGATTATCTTTGAGTTCAGATATACGTGTCGGAGCACAAACTGAAATTTCGTCTAACCCATCGTGTCCATGTACGACAAATGCGTGTTTTGTACCGAGCATTCTCAAAGCATCGGCAAACATTTCAGTCAACTGAGGTGCATAGACTCCAAGAAGCTGGCAATTTGCCCCTGCAGGGTTTGTGAGAGGCCCCAGCATGTTGAAAATACTACGAATCCCAACTTCTTTTCTTGCTTTGGCAGCATATCTCATTGCTCCATGATAAAGGGGTGCGTATAAAAAGCCAATGCCGATTTCCTGAATTGCTTCTTCAACTATTTCCGGATTTATATTCAGTCTTACTCCCAGAACTTCAAGAAGATCAGCACTGCCGCATTGGCTTGACACAGAACGATTTCCGTGTTTGGCTACAGTTACATTGCAACCTGCAACAACAAAAGCAGTTGTGGTTGAAATATTAAATGTTTGAGCAGCGTCTCCACCGGTTCCGCATGTGTCCACCACATTAGGGGATGAGACCTGAATGCGCAGAGCTTTTCTGCGCATGGCTTGAGCTGCTCCGGCCAGTTCTTCAAAGGTTTCGCCTTTTGTGGATAAAGCAGCCATAAACGCAGCAACCTGAGTGTCAGTAACATTACCTGAAAATATCTCAGTGATCATTTGAGACATTTCAGCTTCATTCAAATCATTTTTCTGAACAATTTTTTGAAGATTTTCCCGAAACATGATTGCTATTCTCCTTTTTTACCGAGCCCTTATCCAGGCGTGATTCTGATATCTAATGGCTGTTGGCATAATTATACTTCATTTTCATAATTTTTATTAATAATAACAACATGAACCATAAAACAATATCTTGCAACTATTAATTCCAAATTATTACATTATAAATCGCTCAATTTGAATTTTATTCTTGACTTGGAATTGTTCTAATATTAGATTAAATATATTATGAACATAAAAGAAAAATTAGCCGAACTTAATGAAAAAGGATGCACATTAACAATACAACGCCATGCGGTTTTGGAATACCTGTATGCGAATCATACCCATCCAACGGTAGAGGAAATCTACTATAGTTTAAAGAAAAAATTTTCTGCGATTTCAAAGGCTACGGTTTATAACACCTTAGAACTTTTAAAAAATTATGGTCTTATTCAAGAAATAACGATTGAAAAGGGAAAGTTGCATTTTGACTACGAAGTCAAGCCTCATCATCACTTCTTATGTCACAGATGCAATCAGGTCTATGATGTTGATGTGGAGGGATGTCCGCTTGCAGGAAAGGAAATGATAGATGGGCACAAGATTGAGGAGCTGAGGCCGTATATCATTGGCACCTGCTCGAAGTGCTTAAAAAAAAAGGGATAATGCCCTGATGATTATGTGGGTGAGTAGGGTGCGATACAAAAAAGTTGCATCATTGATGATAATATTTTTAGCCATTGAACATACTGATTAAATGTCGAATGTCGAACAGGGAATGTCGAATTACGAAGGAAGGTACTTAATAATTTCATTTTGCACATTGAATAATCCAAAATAATTTAAAAAACATCCTCACTTCGATATTCGACATTCCCTGTTCGACATTCATCATTCAATTGGTGCTTTCTGGCACCGAAATGGTCACGTTTTGTTCTATATCACTTTTTTGTATTGCACCTGGGTGAGTAATGATAATTTTGAAATGACAGATTAACAAAAAAGGAGGTTATGTATGAAGAGATTCTTTGTCTTTTTTTTCACTTCCCTGATGACGCTGCTATTTATGGCGGGCATTGTTTCAGCAAAAGAGGGAAAAGTTTGTATCGGATGCCACAAGGCAGTAACACCACTGTTGGTTAAGGATTGGCAGAGCAGTGAACATAGTAATAACGACGTTACCTGTAATGTTTGTCATGGAGCCGAGCACAAGAGTAAAAAAACATCCCACTTGGCCAGGATGCCTGATGAGAACACCTGTGCAGAGTGTCATGAGGAACAGTTTAATCAATTCACTAAAGGAAAACACAATTTGGGCTGGACTTCTTTAAATGCCCTGCCGGTTACACACATGGAGCCTGATGAACTGATGGAAGGCGGTAAAGGCTGCGGCGGATGTCATAATATGGGGGTAAAGTCCGAGGCCCAGAAAAAGGAATTGCGAGACAAAGGTTATACCTACCAGACAAATTCCTGCGATGAATGTCATACCCGGCATACATTTTCTAAAAAAGAGGCGCAGGATCCCAAAGCATGCCAGACATGCCATATGGGGTTTGACCATCCTCAGTGGGAGATGTATGAAAGCTCCAAGCACGGAGTTAGATATCAGATGAAGGAGATGGGAAAATTACCCAAAGACGCGGCCGCACCTACCTGCCAGTTCTGCCATCTACCTGACGGAACCCATACCAATAAAGTGGCCTGGGGATTTTTGGGCGTAAGGCTTCCCCTGCCAAACGATAAACAATGGGCAAACGACCAGACCACAATTCTTAAAGCGCTGGGGGTATTAGATCCGGAGGGAAAACCCACTGCCCGGCTGGATATTGTTAAAGCTGCTGATCTGGCACGGCTGACCGAAGAAGACTGGCAGGCTGAACGGAAAAAAATGATAAAAACCTGCAAAAAGTGCCATTCTGAAAAATATGCCAGGGGAGAGCTTGAAAAAGGCGATCAGATGATCAAAAAGGCAGATCGCTTAATGGCAGAAGCCATCAACATTGTAGCTGACCTGTACAAAGACGGCATCTTGAATAAACCGGCACATTACAGTTACGCCTATCCCGATTTTTTACATTTTTACCAAACAGGGGGGTCATACATAGAACAGGTACTATTCAAAATGTACATGAAACACAGAATGAGGACATATCAGGGAGTTTTCCATGCCAATCCTGATTATACCTACTGGTATGGATGGGCCCCTATGACCAAAACTTTGGATGAAGTCAAAAAAATTGCCGAAGGTTTGAGATGTAAAGCCAAGATCAAGCAATAAAGGAGCCGACATTATGGGTGAAAAGATAGAAGTGGGATGCGCAAGACCCATTGGGGGCCCTGTGGAATCTTCTTCAGATGAAAACAAGCAAACAAAGGAAAAAGAGGTAATGAAAATGAGCGTACAAGTGGGGAAAAAGGCGCCGGACTTTCAGGCACCAGCGTTTCACGAGGGGCAAATTAAACAGATCAAACTTTCCGACTATTTGGGCAAATGGGTACTGCTCTGTTTCTACCCAGGGGATTTTACCTTTGTTTGACCTACAGAACTGACGGCAGTTGCCGCCAATTATGAAGAACTCAAAAATTTGGGAATTGAAGTCTTTTCAATGAGCGTGGACAGTGTTTTCAGTCATAAAATTTGGCAGGAAGAGGAGCTATCCAAAATGATAGAGGGTGGTGTTCCCTACCCGATGCTTTCCGACGCAGGGGGCAAGGTGGGCAAACTCTACGGAGTTTATGACGAGGATGCAGGAGTAAATATTAGAGGGCGTTTCATTATTGATCCCGATGGAATTATCCTGGCCATGGAGGTTCTGACTCCTCCGGTGGGAAGGAATGTTGCGGAACTAATACGTCAGGTTCAGGCGTATCAGCATGTTCGTGAAACAGGAGAGGTTATGCCATCCGGATGGCAGCCAGGAAAGCCTACTCTTAAACCTGGGCCGGATCTGGCGGGCAAGGTATGGAAGGTGTGGAAACCTGAAAAAATCTCTTGATAATAAAAGTTTCCCGAATGAATCATTGTGCTATAATTTTAATGGGTTAGGATTAAGATTGAAAACTGACTATAACCCCTGAACCCTGAACCTTATGTTAAGTCGTTTGGGAAACTTTTATTATGATCTTTTAAATACCCCATCCGCTTGCGGTGGGGTAAAAATGCGGAAGAGGGATTTGGGGGGAAACAACGTGTCCCCCCAAATATAAATCAGGTTATAATCCGCTTTGATACCCCGTCCGCTTGCGGCGGGGAGCTTCATTGATAAAATGACAAATCCGAAAAGGAGGAAAAATTATGACTGAGAAACTCCAGATTTACAAGTGTAAAGTCTGCGGTAACATCGTAGAAGTCCTACACGAAGGGGCTGGAGAGCTTGTTTGCTGTGGACAGCCCATGGTACTCCGTGAGGAGAACGCTGTAGATGCTGCTAAGGAGAAGCATGTGCCTGTGGTAGAAAAGACGACAGGCGGCGTCAATGTGAAGGTGGGGAGCGTTGCACACCCAATGGAGGAGAAACATTATATCGAATGGATTGAGATCATCACAGATGGGAAGGCTTACCGTCAGTTTTTAAACCCTGGAGATGTACCGGAAGCAACGTTTGATATTGAGGCAGGTGATGTGACAGGCCGTGAGTATTGCAATCTGCACGGGTTGTGGAAAGTATAATTGCCATTACGCAAACAAACAGAACTGCAGAGTGAGTCTTATCACCGCAAGGAGGTTTCCATTGGAGAAACAGGCATTGATTGACATGTTAAACAGAGATATTGCCGATGAGCATGCAGCCATCATACGCTATCTTGTTCATGGTTACATGGAAGGGGAAGATACACCTCTGGGTGCGAGCCTCCTTTCTATCACCAGGGAGGAAATGTGGCATATGCACTGGCTGGGTATGATCATAGGCAAACTGGGAGGTGAGCCCAATTTTACACCTGCTCCATACCCCTATGATCCGACCAGCCGGGCCACGATGCTCAAATCCTACATCGAATACGAGGAGAAGCTGATACCTCATTACAACGAAGAAGTGAATAAAGTTGATGATCTTCACATCAGGCGGGTCC
Organism: Deltaproteobacteria bacterium; assembly: GCA_030262795.1. Classification (GTDB taxonomy): domain Bacteria; phylum Desulfobacterota; class Desulfobacteria; order Desulfobacterales; family ETH-SRB1; genus B13-G4. The sequence goes on from JAJSZO010000016.1 coordinate 7,451, forward strand.
TTCATAGAGAGGCTTGGGAATCTGCCATCCATGCCAGGAAGTTTCAACGAAAACTGGATAAGTTAAGCCCGGAAGAAGCGGCAGATCTTCCTGGAAAAGAAAGTGAATTACCTAAGGAATTGCCTAAGGATTTATTGGACAAGCTGCAGGCAGAGGTCACAAGTAAATATACGGAGATGCTGCAGCATCTCCGCACTTCTTGGGTTTTCCAACAAGATGAAAACATCGGCTGGAAAATCATGGACCAGGCCATGGAAAAAATGAAACACCTTGCGCACTTTGCTGAAGACATCGCCGAGGATGGTATTAGACCTGAATTTAAACCCAAACAGATAGATAAAAGCATCGCCATTGGATTGGCCTTGAGAAAGGCATTGGAGGATGTACAGATGGCTCGGGAACGTCACTTAAAGTTGAGGGAAGACGGCGAAGTCAAGAAGCATTCAGGGCTTGTGATCAACATGGATATCACCATCCGGCAGGAAGAGTATCAATCAGCAGAACTTGAAGACTGGGATAAAAACAAGGAAGAAATCTGAGCTGTGCGCCTGTTTGTGGAAGTTATTTCGTCCACGAATATGATAAAAAAGGAAGCGCCATGAACAAAAAAGGAGGACAAAATGGACAAATATGTATGCACAGTGTGCGGCTATGTATATGACCCGGAGCAGGGAGATCCTGACAATGGGGTTGAACCGGGAACAAAATGGGAAGATGTGCCGAATGACTGGGAATGCCCGGTTTGCGGAGCTTCAAAGGACGAATTTGAAAAGGAAGAATAAAGGAAAAGGGTTGTTATGAAAAGGCCGGTTGTTGACATCGGTCAATGCAGTCTGTGTGAAGGATGTGTCGAAGTGTGCCCTTTGGTTTTCAAACTGAATGAAACAGGTTTCATAGAAGTCACCGAACTTTCGGATTATTCTGAACCCTGCGTTGAAGAGGCCATAAAATATTGCCCTGAGGATTGTATATTCTGGGAAGAGGATTAAAATAATGTGGTTGCGACAACTTAAAAAAGAAACACTTGAACTTCTAAGTCATAAAGATTTTGAAAAGAGTCTGGAGAAAATCCGTCAATTACCGGCCAGGCAGGTAGTAAACCCGCTTTTTTCCTTTTTTTATAATAGTGATGAGCTTGTAAGATGGCGGGCTGTTGCCGCAATGGGTACAGTTGTTTCAAAGCTTGCTGATCATGATATGGAATCAGCGCGGGTTATAATGCGCCGTCTAATCTGGAATCTCAATGATGAATCCGGCGGAATAGGCTGGGGTTCGCCTGAGGCAATGGGCGAAATTATGGCCAGGCACGGAAGGCTTGCAGGAGAATACCATAAAATACTTATATCCTACATCATGCCTGACGGAAATTATCTTGAACATGAAATTCTGCAAAGGGGTGTGTTATGGGGCATTGGAAGACTTGCTCATGCCAGGCCTCATCTTGTAAAAAATTTTGCTGATTTGCTTTGCCCATATATGGAATCTCCCGATCCAATCCTTCGCGGCCTTGCCGCATGGGCAGCCAAACCGATATGTACAAAAAGAACGGAATCCTTTCTTTCACGGCTTGGTGATGACAACTCAAAAATTAAAATTTTCGTGAACAATAGCCTTGTTGAACATACTGTAAGAACGTGGATGAAATAACTTCCACAGCTTCAGGCCACCTTTGCCAAATCTTAAATCCAGGCTCAAATAACAAAAAGGGCATTCTCTCATAATTCGATGGAATGCCCTTTTTTTAACTCAAAAATATTGGTCTAAATCGTAGTGACATTTGTTGCAGCAGGACCTTTTTGACCCTGTTCAATATCAAAGGTAACTCGGTCGCCTTCATCAAGAGACTTGAAACCACTTGCATTGATTGCTGAATGATGAACAAATACATCCGGACCATCTTCCTGCTCAATGAAACCAAATCCTTTACCGCTATTAAACCATTTTACAATTCCATTAGCCATAACTAACACCCTCCTTTCCAGAAATTCTCATAGTCCCAGACTTCAGGGTGCCACTTTGACAAATGGTACTTTCCTTTAGAACGAAACCGGCCAGCCAATTAAGAACAGGCCTTTATTGATTAAAGAAATAATAACACCTTTTAGGCTAAAAGCAAGGTTTATTATTGATATTTTTTAAATAAGGAACGTGGACGAAAACCTCGAAATATGGTTTTTCAATTTTGTTTAGAGATTTCCAACTCGTTGAAATTGCTTATTTTATGGATGTCCCACAACTCCTATATGCTTCAGTCGTCTTCAAAAGCACAAGACCTGCCCACCCTTTTTCAAATTCTTTCCATTTATATTCAAAGTATTTTTCCGTGTACAAATCAATTAAAGCTGAAATCTCATCCTGTTTTATCCCGGAAAAAATAACTGCCCCATTTTTTTCAGTTATTTCTGCGACATTCTGATATATAGCTATTAGTGTCGGATACCTCAAATTTGCTGTTATCAGAGTAAAGCTATTATTAAAATATTCCAGAGAATGATCACTGACTTCAAATTTATTCTCAAGGCCGTTAATTTTGCCATTTTCTCTGGCTTCGTTCATAGCACATGGATCTATATCTATTCCTGCCGCCTTTTTTATTCCAAACCGTAAAGCACTTAATGCTAAAATTCCGGAGCCCGTTCCGATATCAAGAGCGCTTGTTTTATCTTTATTTTTCAATAAATTTATTTCATTTAAAGCATACTCTATGCCTCTTATTGCCAGCCTTGTCGTTGGATGTTGACCATTACCAAATGAAACGCCTTGCCATATATCAATTACCACATCATCTGCTTTGGGTTTATAGTTAAATCCCGGCGGCTTCACAATGACGTGCTTTGATATGCGAACGGCCTTGTTGAAAGACTTCTCTATAAACGTCCGGCCATAATGAGTTGTATACGTCAAAAAGTTTTCTGTTACCAGTTCTCTTATGAATGATTTTATTTCTTTCCTTCTTAAAGAATATTTTTGAGATAATGCTTTTTCCAGCTCTCCCTGCGTAATTTTTCTTTGGCTATCTTCGATAATATCAAGCAATTCCTTTTTGATCGCTTTTTTATCAGCCTGTAAATACAATCTTTATAATCCTCCAGGAAATATTTTTAGAAAAAATGCTACATATAGATATTGTTAGGAACGTGGACGAATTAACTTTCAAGCGCCTCCCAGCGAAGGTAGGCTGCTTTGATTTCATCTTCCACTTCAGTGAGATGTGCCTGGATCTTTGCGATTTCCTCTTTTCCCTTTTTGTAAAACATGGGATCGGACATGATTGCGTACAGTTCTTTTTGCTCAGATTCAAATGTGTCGATCTTGAGGGGAAGTTCTTTAAGTTCCCGCTTTTCCTTAAACCCGAGCTTACGCTCCTTCGGGCGCTTGGTTTCAGACCCGTGTTTATTGCAAGGCTTTTTTGCCGACAAGCGCTCCTGTTTGGACTGCGGTTTTTGAATCAGCCAGTCATCGTAACCACCGGCATATTCGTTCACCTGGCCTTGACCCTCAAAGACCAGAGTACTTGTAACCACATTGTTCAAAAAAGCCCGATCATGGCTTACAAGTAAAAGGGTTCCCTGGTACTCGAAAAGAAGTTTCTCAAGAAGTTCCAGGGTTTCCGCATCAAGGTCGTTGGTGGGCTCATCCAGTACAAGAACATTGGCCGGCCTTGTAAAAAGTTTTGCGAGAAGCAGCCTGTTTTTTTCTCCACCGGAAAGAACATGCACCGGTGTACGGCATCTCTCCGGCAAAAAGAGAAAATCCTGGAGATAACTTATCACATGACGTTTTTGGTCGTTAAAAATGATAAAATCGTTCCCTTCGCAGATATTCTCCTGGACGGTTTTGTGTGTATCAAGTTGTGCCCTGAGTTGGTCGAAATAAGCCACCTGAAGATGGGTGCCGTGGCGGACATGCCCTTCATGCGGAGAAATTTCTTTTAAAAGGATTTTTAACAGAGTTGTTTTGCCAACGCCGTTGGGACCGATGATACCTATCTTGTCCCCGCGCATAATTACAGTGGCAAAATCCCGAATGATATGGGTTGTACCATACAGGAAACTGATATTCTTTGCTTTGATAACAAGCTTCCCGCTCCTTTCCGCCTCCTGAACCTGTATTCTGACATTACCGTTTTGCTTGCGGCGCTCCCGAAAAGCTTCCCGCATCTTTTTCAAGGCTCTGACACGCCCTTCATTCCTGGTTCGGCGGGCTTTAATGCCCTGCCTGACCCAGGTTTCTTCCTTTGAAAGTTTTTTGTCAAACACCCTGTTCCGGTTTTCTTCGGCTTCAAGAACAGCCTCTCTTCGTTCCAGATAAGTTTCATAATTACAGTTATAAAAAACAAGGCTGCCTTGATCCAGCTCTATGATCCGGTTGGCTATCTTTTTCAGAAAAGCACGATCATGGGTGATAAAAAGCAGGGTTGTTACGTTGCGCAGAATAAAGTCCTCCATCCATATAATAGAGTCAATGTCAAGATGGTTGGTTGGCTCGTCCAGCAAAAGAATGTCCGGCTGCATGGCAAGGGCACGGGCAAAAAGCGTGCGTCGTTTCATTCCTGCTGAAAGGTCTGCGAATTTTTTTTCAGGGTCGAGACGGGTCCTGGACAGAATGCTTTCGACCTGCCCTAAAAGTTCCCATCCGTTGTCGGAGTTCAATCTGTTTTGCAGTTCATCCCGCTTTTTTACAAGTTCGGGGGTGTTTACAGTCTCAAGCTGTCTGTAGATCCTGTTGTACTCGGCCAGCGCCCTACCTTTTGGACCCAGACCTTCTGCAACTACATCAAAGATAGTACCATTGAATTCCGTGGGCACATCCTGATCCAGAACAGCCACGGTAGTCCCCTGCTGACGCCAGACATCTCCGCTGTCAGGAAGAATTTTGCCGGATAGAAGCTTCAGCAGGGTGGACTTGCCCACGCCGTTACGCCCCAGCAGGCAGACACGTTCCCCTTTTGCGATCTGAAACGTTATTTTTTCAAGCAGGAATGGATCATCAAATCCCCAGCACGCCTCCCGCATGCCGATCAGCGCCATGAATCAATCCCCCTGGTCAAACACCACCTATTGCATCGGAATTTCTTCAACACAATATCAACCTCGACTCCTGGTGTTATATCCTGCTGAAT
>JAJSZO010000016.1:12672-18258 GCA_030262795.1 Deltaproteobacteria bacterium
AGCGTTCTCTGCATGTTGCTTGATCAACCTTAGCCACTCCCTCCTGATTAATCCGCTAAACGGTCTGATTAGCGACCAGTAGAGAATGAAGCGAGCACGACTCCAAGACGAGGTGCATTGAACGCGGGTTTCTGTTATTAGGCGAGTGCGATGAGATGTAATTGGCTCTGCCAATAGATTGCCGGCAGCCTTTGCATATCTTTTGCTATCGAATGAAACAAATTCTTCAGGCTGGAAAGGGAGTATCCCGGCAGTGGAAGTCCAGAATTTTCCAATGAGCCCAAAAACTATTTCTCTATCTTCATGCCTGGCAAGCAAACGGAAGCCGATCTGCTGCAAACCCTCAACGGTCATTTCGCATTTAGGGAGGCGCCGAAAACAAAAAAGGAATCTGACGATTGCAGACCGACCCAAGTCACATGCCAAGGCAGAGGAGTATACTACATTAGCTGGTGCGTTCACTTCGGTTGTATGAGTTTCAGAGAAGTGAAACAATGGAAGATATTCATCTATGAGCTTTTTCATATTGATTACTTTTCTATATCGGATTCGCAATTAGCGATCGCTACCTCTAACTTGTAAACCACGCGGTTTCAACGGTTAGGTGAAATCAACGCGTTTCCAGTTGGCTCCTTATGTCTTCCGGTACACAATTTACAGGACAATGGAAATAGATACAACGACAGCACTCGTTCCTCCTGATTGCCAAGACAAATACTACCAGAGACAGCGAATAGATCACCAACAGACTTGGCTCTAAACTGAGCCAATAAAGGGGAAACAATATCCATAGAATCAGTGAAATTATCAAGACGGCCTTTTCAAATGAGTTTAATGGCCAAGGCCGTGGTTTGAAGAATGCTGGAATGCCCCAAAAAAACATACACGTGGTAGTTTTGCCGCCATGACCGTAATGTGGACAGTGACTACAGTAGAATCTGTATACGAGAACTACGAGTGAGACGCCTATAATAATATAGCAAATCAACCACGCTATCGAGTGGTTCAAGATGGCTGTACCCGCTGCAATGATATGTATGGCGCCAAAGAGATTCCAATACAAATAATCGACAAATCTATGGTGTATCTTCAATTGATTCTTTGAGGTAATCATATTTTGTTTCACCTCCATACATGACAACAGGGACTGCGAATATGCCGCCATCCGGATGAAGCAACGTGAATAATTGTTTCCGAAAAACGAAAAACCTAACCCCCCAAACCCCGCAGTTAGCGCAATTTGTGGTGGCAACTTGTTAGAAATATTGTAAAAGCATAAGGGAACCAATTTTTACAAAAACCCTAAACCAGAAAGGAGATTTCCCTATGCTTGAGGAACAGATTAATGGTTTTATTGACTATTGTAAAGTATCAGGTTTTAGAAACAAATCCGTTGAAAAAAACAATAAAAAAGCACAAGCGACAAAACAAAAAAAAAGAAAAAGGTGATAGCCGCTCATAAAAAAGATAAGGAACATGGACGAATGAACTTCCCCGGCCAGGCGTACAGATTTGGATCGAATTTGCTCAATCTCAAATCAGATCTCAGATCACAAAAGTTGATGGAATAGCGCGCTATTTCAATATGTTTGGGATTTGAGGCTGGATTTGAGATTTGGCAAAGGCGGCCTGAAGCTGTGATGCATAGTTGGGGAGGTTATATAGTCCAGCATCATCTCAACAACATCATCAATGGAAAAATTGGTAGAATCTACTATTAGCGCATCATCAGCCGGTTTCATCGGTGCTGCTTCTCTTTTTTCGTCATTCTCATCTCGAAGCCTGATTTCTCTTTCAACATCTTCAACGGTCTGGGAAGTTTTTGATTTTAATTCTCTATAACGCCTTATTGCTCTTACTTTTGGAGATGCCTTTAAATAAAACTTTTTATCGGCATTGGGAAACACAACGGTTCCCATGTCACGCCCTTCGAATACAACTCCTTTTTCTCTGCATATATTCCTTTGCAAATCCAGAAGATATTTTCTTACCACCGGCCTTGCTGAAACTGCCGACGCCATCATTGATATTTCAGGAGTCCTGATTTGATCAGTAATATCCGAATTATTTGATAAAAGACGCAACTCTCTTTCATTCCTTACAAAATTTAAACTAAGTTTACTGCATAAATTCTCAAGACCTGTATCATCATCCTGACTTATCCCTGCGAATTGAGCCTCAAGTGCAACAGCTCTGTAAAGTGCGCCCGTGTCAATATATTTATAATTAAGACGATCAGATAGTTTGCGGCTAACAGTTGTTTTGCCGGCACCTGCCGGACCATCTATTGTAATAATAAGACGTTTCATTAAAGTATTTTTCCAAGAGCATTTAAAAAGCGGATATGTTCTTCATGGAGCCCAACACTTATTCTTATATATTCGGGATATCCATATGATGTCATTGAACGAACAATAACGCCATGCCTGAGCATTTTTTCAAAAACCTCATCAGCATTTTTTCCAACATCTATTAAAAAAAAGTTTGCCTGTGTCGGAAAATATTTAATATTCATCCTGTCAAGGGATGTGTATAAAAAATCAAGTCCTTCATGAACAAGAGATACGGTTTTTTCCAAAAAAGCTTTGTCTTCAAGCGCCGCACCGGCACCAACCTGTGCCAAAGAATTTGCGTTAAAAGGCTGCCTTACCCTGTTCAGCAAACTTGCTATTTCTTGCGGCATAAGACCATAACCTATTCTAAGGCCGGCCAGACCATAAGCTTTTGAAAATGTTCTAAGTATAACCAATGCGATCCCGGAATCAAGGTAATCAATACTTCTAACGCAACTTTTATCCCGCACAAATTCAATATAAGCTTCATCCACTACTATCAGAACTCCATCCGGGATGCTTTGCAGAAAGTCTTTAAAAGCTTTTTTTGATACAACAGTTCCGGTAGGATTATTAGGATTACATATAAAAATCATACGAGTTCTGGATGAAATTCTTTCTCGGATTCCATCCAGGTCAACAGAAAACGACTTTAATGGAACCTGTACCTGTGTTGCGCCAGCACAACACACCATTATATTATACATAAGAAATGATGGATAAGGCATTATTGCCTCATCGCCCGGACGCAGCAAGGCGCGCGTAAGCATACCAATAATTTCATCGGAACCGTTTCCTAAAACAACATTTTCAGTTGCAACGCCAAGCCTTTTAGCAATATTGCTGACCAGATCATACCCGCTTCCATCCGGATAACGGTTCAGCTTTTCTATCGCATCCTGAATAGCCTTTACAGCCAGAGGAGACGGCCCTAATGGATTTTCATTAGAAGCAAGTTTGATAGAATCGCTAATACCATATTCTCTCTCAAGCTCCTCAAGAGGTTTGCCGGGAGAATAAGGCTTTAACGCTAAAATATAATCAGGTGCCGATAATTTCATTTTGCAATTTTCAGGTTTTGAGTGAGTCCTTTTGTGCATTAAAATGCAATCTGACAAGATAATAAAAGCGCTGCTCTTTTTTCCCCATGATCAGGACAAAGTCCAAGATTTATTCGTGAATTTTGTCGCAAATATTCAAACAAATGGTTGTTGGCATTGCGGTTGTATTTGTGAGCACAGTTTACAGCACTATAGATGTTGCCGGAGTAAAAACCGATTTCAAAAAAGGTTATGATGCCGCCAAGGGCATCTAAATTATTGTCAAAGGCCTCATAGGCAGCATAGATCATGGCAGTATTAAGAATAAATACTACGGTTGCATCTTTATATCTTCCACAGTAAAGATGGCCTGCGCCGGGAATAATAGAAAGGATTCCCGCAGTCATCGGACTTTTAGTCTTTAAGTCTTTTTTCTTACTCATCTCTTGAGAAAGACTTGCCATTCGGTATTTATCCCGGTTTTTCTTGCTGATTAGTCTAAAAGAATTTTCAGCCTCTTCCCATTGAGACATCTCAAGATATACCCATCCACGCCTATAATATGCCTGATCGGCAATATCTATATTTTCAGATGTATCAGCCATATCATTAAGGCATTCAATTGCCTTGAGATAGTCCTTTAGTTTAATAAAACACTCACTTATCCTGGATCTAACTTTTGTTCTAAAAGTGGTCGCAGGAAATTTAGTTAAAAGTGCATTAAAGGAATCAATTGCTTCCTGGAATTTTTTTCCGTTAAAATAAGACAGTCCAATCTTATACATTGCAAACTCCTGCCTGTGGTCATCAGGAAAAAAGTGGATAAACCGTTTGTACTCTCCGATAGCTCTAAAATATTCTCCGGTACGAAAGTAGTGTTCGGCAAATTGAATCTGTTTATCAGCATTGATTGTAATAACCGGCTCAGCAAAAGGTGAAAGAGGGAAAAAAAAGGTGTGAGAGATAATTATCAACATATAGATTGCAATACGCATTGGTAGTGGTTTGTAATTTTTTCTAATCATTTCATCCTTTCCTCATACCACCAAAAGTCATTATTTTCTACCGGGTCATAAAATTTGTAGCAATCGTTAATCAAAATTATTGGGGTCTGTTTTATCTCATTAGCTTCATGGAAGAGACGGTCACAGGTCATTAGCCATCCTGTGATAAGACCATGTTTTTCAAAACATTCAATACTATATTGCGAGCAAGAGGGATACATCGGGCATCTGCTGCCATCAATGGGCGAGATATAATCTTTGTAAAACCTGACAAGGTGCTTGAGCGGATTTATGGTTGTTTTCCGGATTTGTGAGGAACTATTTTTTGTGCTTTTTTTCCATGGGCCTTTAAACGAGCTATCTTCAGGAATAGCTATCCCCACGAATTGAGGGAAAAGAAAAAATATAATTATAAGTAAGAAAATTCGTAACAATTCAGGTTTTCCAAAGAGACTTTTTTGATCCACCTTACTATCTTTCATTTTTTGTTGTGCCTGCCAAGGCATGGGGTAGTAAGAATAAAAACATGTTTCTTCTGTTGTTTCTACTCCCCGTATATATGTACTTCCTTGTATTTAAATATTCCAAGAATACTGAAGATCTCAAGATCAGCAAAATAGACTTTTTTCAGTCCGTGTTTCTTTGCTATATCTCCAATAGCATTGGAGTTAAATTCAGCATAAAAACCATAGCCTGAAAAAGGTTCCTCTATTTTGATAATTTTTCCATTTGATTGAAAGATGGTGACAGGCGTGTTGTCTAACTTCATTGTCAACGGAACCTTGACAAATTTAAAAACATAACCCTTCAGAGAATCGCTGCCCATCCTTCCAAAGGTTAAGCACCCTGCAAGAATAAAAAGGGACGGAAGAAGGCACACAAGAACAATAAGTCTTTTACTTGACACTATTCTTTCTCTCCTGCCATGTTCCTAATCACCGTAAACTACAACTCGCCACCTGGTATACAAGCCTAACAAGATTTGCTGCATCTCCTGGTCTGCGTGCTTCAGAACCGTTATATCACCATTTCCGGCGGCAGCGGCATAGCTGGCATCTCCCCAGGATACAAGCCACAAAAGGCTGTAAGCAGTAGCAATCCCCTTCTTTGAGCCCAAATCAGTTCTGTTAAGATCTGTATCAAAGGGAGTCTTAATATTGACATATGCACAACTACTGCCGGTAAAAATAATTGCAAGCACAATGGCCG
>JAJSZO010000016.1:18358-19948 GCA_030262795.1 Deltaproteobacteria bacterium
AATAAATCAATGTTGATTGTCAATAATATCAATTAATTCAATCAATATCCGTCGACTGCTTACGGCTATTTTGCGAAAGAGTCTCGCCTAAAACCAGGTGATGAGGTGTTCCTAAATCAAAATTGGAAGATTGCTGACATGAATCTGAAAGTACTATTGGTAAGACCACATGTTTTTTTGCCGACTTCGCAGTGGCTTCAGTCGATGTTGCGACTGGAGCCCTATGCTCAGGAACTCATTGCCGGTGCCATTCACTCCCCGCATGACGTGAGGATCTGTGACTTGGCGGTTGAAGATAAACCGATTGATGCATTCCAGCGTGTCTTGCAGGAATATCAGCCTAATTTGGTCGGTTTTGGCGGTTTCTCCAGTCAGTTCCACACGAATCGCGAACTGGCGGCAATTACCAGGGAACTCCTGCCGAATGCTATAACGTGCATGGGAGGGGTACATGCTTCCAGCATGCCGACCGACTGCAAGTACCCGGACCTTTTCGACTTTATCGTTCGTGGCGACGGTGTGTCCGCCATGAAGGTTGTGATCGCTGCCATAGAGAAAAATGAATCGCTACCGGAGTCCGATTGGATTCTGCCCACGGCATCGCCGAACTTCGACAAATTGGCAATGAAGTCACCGCCGGCGTTGCATTTGGATGGCATCAACACCATACCGCGCCGCGGACTGGTCGATACGTCGAAGTACTTCTGCATCTGCTACGGCAAACCGGGCGAGAAGATAGACACCTTGTTTCCTGAGATAGCCTGTGTGCGCACCAGCGCCGGCTGTCCAAACCGTTGCAGCTTCTGTGTGGTCCACTTCCTGGCCAAAGGCAAGTACCTCCAGCGTGACGTCGAGGATGTGGTCGAAGAGATTGCCTCCCTACCGCAGAAGTATATATACTTTGTCGATGACGAGACTTTTATCAATACAAATCGAATGCAGCGGATGGCTGAGATGCTGATCGAACGTGGTATCAAAAAGAAGTACATCTCCTGGGCCCGTAGCGACACGGTGTGTAAACATCCGGAGCTGTTCGATCTGTGGAAGAAAGCCGGCCTTGAGCTTGTCTACATCGGTTTTGAATCACTGGAGGATGAGAATCTCAACGCCTACAATAAAAAGGCGACGGCGTCCCAGAACAGGGAAGCCCGTGAAATCCTGCGGAAATTGAATCTAAACATTCATGCCGCCTTGATGGTGAATCCGGATTTTGAGGAGAAAGACTTTTTGACCGTCCAACGAGCGATCAAGGAAATGGCACCGGCTGAATTCGCGTTCACTGTTTACTCGCCGCCGCCGGGCACACAGGAGTTTAATGAATCCCGAAACAAATTTATCTGCGACGACCCCTGTCTTTACTACGATTGTCTGCACACGATCCTCCCAACCAAACTTCCATTGAAGAAGTTTTATCGCTACTTCTCTATACTCTACGCATTGGGTGCAGCGAGGATTCCGGCGAAGGTCAACAAAGTAAAGCTGCCGTTGCGTGACCACATCAAGTTCGTGCTGGGCGGCATGCAATTCGGCTGGCAGATGTACCGGATGTACCGGGAATACGATCGGAAGTACTGGTGATCGGAAGTCGGA
>JAJSZO010000017.1 GCA_030262795.1 Deltaproteobacteria bacterium
AAGCCGCTTGAGTGGGACTGGGCAAAGCCGTGCCGTTTTTTTGAGAGGAAGGAACAAATGGATTTACGGGAAATAGCTGTCGGTTTGAAAAAAGGGCTACCGCCATAAGGCGGGACACTTTTAAAGTAGATAAGACGGAGACTTTAGCAAATAATCAAGCAAAATCAATGACAAATCCAGCATTGGATAACTAACTTAATTTACTGGCTGTCCCGCCTTATGGCGGTGGCCATTAAAAAGCGTAAAATTTTATGATTTTAGTTGAATATCAGTACAAAAATTGGTTAACTCTTAATTTATTATCATGGCAAGGTATATGTTGAATTGAGGTATGGGGATTCCAACCACAATATGTAGGTAAAGTATGGTTAGAAGAGTTTTGATTCCATTGATGTTAGCTTTGGTTTTTTTTGGGTGCAAAGAGGGTGACCTTTGTATCAAGATTCGGTATGATCAGGTTCAAGATTTGAAAGAGGGCGACCGGGTAATTTTTGAAGAGAACCACATAGGCGAAGTCACAGGTGTGTTCTATTCAGAAGATGGGTATTACGTGGTAAACTTGGCGATCAAACGGCACTTTGCCAACGCTGCTAATGAACACTCCAAGTTCTTCATCATAGCGGACCCCAAAAATGAGGGGAAAAAGGCCGTTGAAGTGATCCAAACCCAAAAAAGGGGATCACCCCTGCAAGATGGTGCGACCGTTCAAGGTTCCACTAAATCTTCACCGGTCTTCAGTCAGATGAGGGAGAACTTTGAGAAAGGGCTTGGGAATCTTAAAGAACAGTTCGAGCGATTCTTCGAAGACCTCAGGAGCATCCCCGAGACCGAGGATTTCAAAAAGCTTGAAAAGGAATTGGAGCGTTTGGCAGAAGAAATGAAGCGATCAAGCAAATCGGTGCGAGAAAAGATACAGAAAGAATTGTTGCCCCGGCTCAAAGAGAAGATTGAAAAGCTCCGAAAGCAGTTCCGGAAATTCGGACGGGAGGAAGAATTAGAACCTCTGGAAACTCAAATGGAAAAGATTATAAACATATGACCTTAGCTCCCCACAGATGGCGACTTTGTGGCTACCACCTCTGATTGCAAGAATCACAGCCCGGCTATGTCCGGTAAGGAATACTTATGATATTTATTACAAATCCGGGATAAAATCGCCTGGTGGGCAGTCATAGATAATGGCAAGATATCAAAACACCACCGGGATCTGAGACCGGAGCCTGCCCCGGACTTGATCCAAGGGCATGTGCTCAAAGGGATAGCTCGGGAACTCGGGAGATCCAGCCGTAGGCGAAATCCTGGCACTCATGAGGAAAGTCTGCCTGTCAGGGAGTTCTGCGGTTGACGCAGAAGACACAAACATAAAGATGGTCGATACAAGGTAAAAACAATGAATCTTTCACCTTCGCTAATATGGTTTCTTGTGGGCGTTGTATTTTTAATCGCAGAGTTATTAATTCCCGGGTTCATCTTAATTTTTTTTACAGCCGGATGCTGGATAGCTGGATTAATTGTTTGGCTGACAGATATTGAATTAACGATCCAAATATTAATTTTCACTGTTTCCTCTCTGATTCTTCTTTTTTCTTTACGCAAATACAGCATAAAAACATTTAAGGGAACTACCCGTGATGATGTTGATGACCGCTATGCGGACTCAAAAATTGGAAAAACAGCTATAGTGACAAAAGCAATAACACCAAACATGCCTGGAGAGATAAAAGTCATGGGGAGTTTTTGGAGGGCTGTTTCAGATATAAAAATTGATGAAGAACAATCAGTTTTAATAGAAAGCCAAGAGTCAGAGGATGGGCTTACTTTCAAAGTTAAACCTTTTATAAGGAGGGGAAAATGAGCGAATCATTAATTGTAGTTGGTGTACTTGCTGTAATCATAATAATTTTATTAATTAAAACAGCTGTTATTGTTCCTCAACGGTCAGAGTACATTATTGAACGACTTGGCAAGTATAGTAAGTCCTTGAGTGCGGGCTTCCATGTTCTTGTGCCTTTTCTTGAGAAGATTGCCTACAAACGTTCCCTGAAAGAAGAAGTACTGGACATCCCATCACAAGATTGCATAACTACCGACAATGTATCCGTGTCAATAGATGGCCTTTTATACCTCCAGGTTATAGATAGTAAGCTTTCCGCCTACGGCATTGATGATTATAGGTTTGCGGCGAGCCAACTCGCTCAAACTTCTCTCAGGTCAGTAATTGGCAGAATTGAATTAGACAGGACTTTTGAAGAACGTGACAGCTTGAACCAACAAGTAGTTTCTGCAATAGATGAGGCAGCACAAAATTGGGGCATTAAAGTATTGCGCTATGAAATAAAAGATATCACACCTCCCCAAACTGTTATGGACGCAATGGAAAAACAAATGAAAGCGGAACGAGAAAAACGTGCCTCTATAGCAACATCTGAAGGAGACAGACAGGCTCGAATAAATCGTGCAGAAGGTTTAAAGAAAGAAGCAATTGAGGTGTCCGAAGGTGAGAAACAAAAACGTATAAATGAGGCTGAAGGTCAAGCAAAAGAAATTGAATTGGTTGCACAGGCCACAGCCGAAGGGATCAAAAAAGTTGCTGAATCTTTAAGTATGGCTGGAGGAGAAACAGCCGCAAATTTAAGAGTGGCAGAAAAGTATATCGCAGAATTTGGAAATTTGGCAAAAGAAAATAACACTATGATTATCCCGGCTAATATGGGAGATATTTCATCAATGGTTGCAACAGTTATGTCCGTCTTGGGGCACACAACAAATCACCGGAGCTAACTGGAGAAGGTCGTGCAGCTTCGGGGAGGTCGGAGTCATGCATAGGCCAAGCGCTGTAGCTCAGTACAGACCACAGGAGAAATTTTGTGTGGAGAATATATTATGGAGAAAACAGTTCATTGTAAGTGCAAATCAGGATGCAAAACAAAACGATGTATTTGCCTGAAACATAATGAACCCTGTGATGATAAATGCAGGTGCATTGATTGTCAAAATCCGCTAAATGGAGTCGACATCACCAAACTATCAGTTTGCGCTATTCAAAATATTGATGAGTATAAAAATCTATCAGAAGAAGAGTTACAAGAGAAATATGAACTACCTTGTGGGTGCGAAGAAGTACCTTTGCACAAACTCATTGGTGAATATAGTTGTTCCAAGTGTGGTGAGTTATATTGGTATTCTTTTTGTTGGGACGAAGTCGTACAAGACAGTTGCACTTGGCATTGTGAAATATGCGGCACATGTAGAGATTGGCGGGAATGGCACTGCCCGAATTGTAATAAATGTACGTATGGAGTGAGTCTCCCTTGTGAACACTGTGGCACGGGAAGCAAATATTCCGGCGCGTATTAAAAATATGTGATCAGCTTGAACTAGTTTAACAAAGCTCTTGCTCGTGTCCAGTTAAGTCCGAATCGTTGGGATTGGATATAAATGAAAAAGGCTCGGAAGGATCTGTGTCGAATGATCGGTGTCAACGGATGAAGTCGCTGAAGTGTTCTTAGATGAAGTTTCGGGCATGGTGGAGGCGTTTGGCAATAACGCCAAACGATCTCATCTGCTACCCTCTACGACCGAACACTTCGGTTTCGCCGCCACAGTCCAGCACAATTCACTTTTAAATAAGGAGAAACAGATATGGGTGATAAGGGAAAAAAAGACAAAGGCAAAAGGGAACAACAGAAAACAGCTCAGCTTAATCCAAAGGAAAAACGAAAATTGAAAAAAGAAAAGAAGAAATAAATGCCAAGATAAATAAGGAACGTGGACGAATTAACTTCCCCAAGTAGGCGCACAGATTTGGGTCGAATTTGCCCAAATCTCAAATATAGGCTCAGATCACAAAAGTTGATGGAATAGCGAGCTATTTCAATATTTTTGGGATTTGAGGCTGGATTTGAGATTTGGCAAAGGCGGCCTGAAGCTGTGATGCATAGTTGGGGAAGTTATTTTGTCCATGTTCCTAAGTTGGTAGCCGGTATAAACTGAACAGTAAAAAAGTTTGAGCCCTTAATATAATGTTATGAATTCCCATAATGTTCGAAACAATATATTTAAGGAATCCCTTCTCAACAAAGATTCGTTTACCGTAACATGTGAACTTGTCCCGGGAAGAGGTTCCAGAAGCAAGGCACAGGACAGACTTCTCGAATTTGCTGAAAAAGCTGCACTTAAGGGGAATATTCAGGCCTTGAGCATTACCGAGAGTGCAGGCGGTCATCCTGCCCTCAGTCCTGAAGTATTGGGAAAAGATATTTTAAAGCTTGGCGTTGATCCTCTGGTGCACCTGACCTGTAAGGACAGGAATCGCAACCAGTTGGAAAGTCGTTTATTTGCTCATGGCAGGGAAGAAATGTACAATCTCCTCATTATGGGAGGGGACTATCCCAGATACGGTTTCAAGGGATATGCCAAACCTGTATTCGATCTTGATACGGTTCAGCTTATAAGAATGGCCGACGAGATGATTAGAGGATTTGAGGTGGCAAAGCATGCACCTGGTGGCGGGACAACACTACCACCAATTCCTTTTTTCAAAGGATGTGTAATTTCTCCCTTTAAAAAACTGGAATCCGAGTTGATGACCCAGTTATTCAAACTCCACAAAAAAATTGCTGCCGGCGCTGATTTTGTCATCACTCAGGTGGGATTTGATGCTCGAAAATTTGATGAAATAATACGGTATATGCGGCAAAACGGCCTGGATGTGCCAATACTTGGGAACGTTTATATACCAAGCAAAGCAATAGCTTCACTTATGCATCAGGGGGCTGTGCCGGGCTGTGTAGTTACCGATAAACTTATGTCTTTGTATGAAGAAGAATCTTTTCTTCCGGACGCAGGTAAAAAGAACCGATTAATTCGTGGAGCCAGGCTGATAGCAATCCTGAAGGGTCTCGGATACGATGGAGTTCATATTGGAGGATCGCAACTTAATTATGAAGACATAGAATTTGTTCTGGAAAAGAGCAATGACTTCTATCCCGACTGGCAACGTTGGACCAAAGAATTTTCTTTTCCTCAAAAAAACGGTTTTTACTTCTTTGAGTTTGATGCGAAATCAGGGTTGAATACTGATATGGCGGTCAATCGTAACAAGAACGTTCCTCGAAAATCAGGGTTCTATTGTTTTAACAGATGGCTTCATAAAAACGCATTTGACAAAAAAGGTTGCCTATATCCTCCTTTAAAAACACTTTGTCGTATAATATCAGGAAGATCCATTGAGAAATTATTTGCTGAAACTGAGTATTTTATTAAGTTTAGCTGCTTTGATTGCCGGATGTGTGGAGACTGCATACTTTCTGAAACTGCTTTCCTGTGTCCCCAGTCGCAGTGCGCCAAATATTTGCTTAACGGTCCCTGTGGAGGAAGCATTGATGGCTGGTGCGAAGTTTATCCCGGGGTTAAGCGTTGTGTTTATGTTCGAGCTTACGAACGGCTGAAGTCTTTTAATGAAGAAGAGAGCCTTAAATACAATATTATTCCGCCGAGAGATTGGTATTTAAACCGTAAGTCCTCATGGATCAATTATTTTATGGGAAAAGGTCATGAAGCCCTTAAAAAATATCTTTAGGGTTCGCACAAAAATAAGTTCGCAATTTTAAGTGTTGAGACGCCCGTCTGGCAAGGCGCGAAAGCGCAGGAATATCAGAAAAAGGAAAAAACATGAATTTTAAGGAATTAGCGGAAAATCTGGGGTTAGAGGAAGATGAGTTTCAGGAAATAGTAGAACTTTTTCTGGAAACAAGTGATGCTGATCTTCATAAATTACGTTCAGCAATTGACCGGGAAGATACACAGCAAGCCATTGAAGCTGCCCATTCCATCAAAGGAGCATCAGGAAATCTCGGATTTATGGCGATATCCGAAAAGGCAAAAAATGTTGAAATAAAGGCTCGTGAAAAAGATCTATCCGGGGCAAATGAAGCGGTTGAAAACATCAAGAAGGAAGTTGACAGGATAGCCCAGGCTTTGAAAACCTAAAACTAAGGATGGAAGTTGATGTCCCATTTCCCGATACTTGTTGCAGAAGACAATCCCGTATCACGCAAGCTTCTTGAAAAGACCCTTGTCAAGGCGGGACATAAAGTGGTGTCTGTAGAAAACGGACGAAAGGCATTGGAGGTTTTTAAAGAAGTATTTTTTCCCATAGTCTTAACCGACTGGATGATGCCTGAAATGGATGGCCTGGAATTATGCAGAGCAATCAGAAAAGATACATCGAAAGGCTATGTATTTATTGTTCTCCTGACGGCAAAGGATTCCAAAGATGATATTGTATCAGGATTAGAAGCAGGCGCTGATGATTATTTGACCAAACCTCTTAATAATGCTGAACTGATCGCTCGTATCAAAACCGGCATACGCATTCTGGAGCTGGAAAGAGCCCTCAAAAAAGCAAACGAAAAAAACAGAATTTTGTCCATAACTGATCCCCTCACTAAAATATACAATCGCGGCTATCTGAACCAACATCTTTCAGAGGAAATTAAAAGAGCAAGAAGATATAAACGCCCCCTCTCCCTAATTTTATGCGACATTGATCATTTCAAAAAAGTGAATGACACCTACGGACATCAGATTGGAGATCAGGTATTGAAAGAATTTGTTCAGTGTATCAAGGAATCAATTCGATATGATGTGGACTGGGTTGTCCGATACGGGGGTGAGGAATTCATAGTTGTACTTCCCGAGACAGATTTAAGAAGCGCCTGCTTCGTGGCTGAAAGACTTCGCAATGTCATTGCCATGAAAACAATTGAAGTAAAGGATAAGGTGATTCACATCACAGCCAGTTTTGGAGTGAACAGTATTGATTCCACTACCCCGGATGATAAAATATCCTCCAACGCCATAATCAACGAAGCAGATAGATGCCTCTACCTGGCCAAACAGGAAGGAAGAAACAGGGTCAATGCCGGCATTACCTTACTCCCCATACATACTCTGCGTGATTGATTTTGTTATAATAATCAACCCTGCTATTTTTCATGTTTACACACCAGGCATAATCGGGATCCTGAACATTTGGCTCAGAGGACCAATATATACCTGAAACCGGGTGCAAAAATGGATGCTGATCCGGAAGCACCGGATTTTCTCTGCTGTAATCAATCAGTGTTCTAAAATCCTCCACTTTTGGAAGCCGCCAGTCCTTATAACCGCAGTGCTTTTCAGCATTGAGGCGCATAATAAACTTTTTAGCCTCTGACCAGTTTCCTCTGCCGTGCAGAAGGTTTGCATTTTTTGTCCACATTAATCCGGAAAGGCTATCCGTAACAGTTCCGTTTTCATGATCGTAAAAACGTTTTTCAGGCCAAACTTTTCCACTTTTAAGCGCTCCATCATCTCCGGCATAGCAAGAAACATTTTGTCCGGTCTTTGGAATCAGATCAACTGCGCTGCTTGCGGTGCGTACCGGCCAGACATGGTTGAGCATATGGTGTTTGTGTCCATAGTCAATATGTCCGAGAAAGAAATATATACGCCATGCGTGATTGCTGTAATCGGCTGTAGTAGTACCCGTCCAGTACCAGATTTTTACATTGGAAAAAAGATAGCCGCAAGGAAGCGCCGGAGCATGCCTGCTTCTGTCAATAAGAGTTGCAAGTTCGTTTACATCAGGCAATCGCCAATCGTGATATCCACAGTATTTTTTTGCATTAAGTTGCGAAACAGCATCAAGAGCGCAAAACCAGTTACATGCACCGGCAGCAGGACAGGCATTTTTTGTCCACATAAGCCCGGTCAGCCTGTCAGTAACTGTTCCATCCGAATGATCTGAAAAACGACCTTCTTCTCCGAAACTTTTCCTTATCTCTCCAGGAAAAAGGATGAAAATAAGAAGCAAAAAAAGAATCGTCCGGCTGCAAGTTAAGGCAAAGGAAATTTTTCGGCAATATTCGTCAGGGTGTTTTTCCATCCAGTACTCCACTACAGCATCATCAAGCCAGCCCCGTGATAAGGAACGGGGACGAAATAACTTCCGCAACTATGCATCACAGCTTCAGGCCGCCTTTGTCCGATCTCAAATCACAAAAATCTTGAAATAGCTCGCTATTCCTTCAACTTTTGTGATCTGAGATCAAACAAATTCGACCCAAATCTGTGCGCCTACTTGCGGAAGTTAATTCGTCCCCGTTCCTAATCTCCCTCCCATGTTCCCAAGTAGGCACACAGATTTGGGTCGGGATAACAGGTAGAAATATAAATGATAAAATTATAAAAAGCGATGTTTATTTTTTACCAAATATTTTTCCACCCATGAAAAATCTTGCAATCTGCCCTTGCGTGATCTAAAATTTTTCCAGGAGGTAAATCGTGAACAACAATAAGACAAATATACTGTCACCAGAAGCTTGCGCAATCAAGATGCTTGAGCTTAGCGGCTTAAAGTTTGCTCCGGATGTCGCTGCCGAACTTTGGCCGAAAATTTTACAACACAAGTGGCTCATGTCTGAAAAACTTGGCCGAGACGTGGGGTTGCGAACTGCATGTATTGACTTTGTTGAAAACATTGATCAGGCTCACAAAGAATTCGTGGCTTACAAACAGCCTGATATTCTTGCCGAGATGGGAGCGCAAACAGTCAGCAAAGAAATATGGGACACCATTTCCGATTCCCAGCCGCCCAAGCAGGTGGTTGAGCACAGAATTATCCTTCCTTTAACCGAAGAAAAACTTGCCAGAAAACACGGTGTTGTTCCTCCAAAGACGATTATTTTTTTTGGTCCGCCTGGAACCGGAAAAACTCATTTCGTGAGAGCAATAGCAGGGGTCCTGTCATGGTGGTATATTGAAATCGCGCCCAGCATGCTCATGGCTGATGGAGCAGACAAACTTGGCTCCAATCTGCGCAATGTCATGGAAAAAGCCCGCCAACTGGAAGAAACAGTCATTTTCATTGATGAGTTTGAAGAAATAGCAGCCAGTCGGGATACGGCTACCCGCATTGACAAATCAATCACAAATGAGTTCTTGAAACAGGTGCCTTTGCTAAAAAGCCAGGGGAACAAGATTTTGCTGGTGTGTGCCACCAACTATATACGACATCTTGATGCTGCACTACTGCGCCCAGGACGGTTTGACTGCATTATCCCTGTTGGAGGATTGGATGATGAGGGACGGAAAACGATATTGATACAGTATCTGTCCAAACTCAATACAGGAGATATTGACCTCAATCAAATCATTGCTCTTACTGATCGATTTACACCAGCAGATATAGAGTATATGTTCCAGAAAGTTGCACAATTGGCTTTCGAACTGGAGTATACAACCAAACAAGATTATAAGGTTGCAACAGAGACATTTGTTAAAGTTATTGCGCAACTTCATCCGTCCCTGACCAACGAGATTATTGAGGAGTTCCAGCAGGATAGTGTGACATATTCCAGATCCTGAATAAAAGTGAAAATTGCTGGTACGCCTTCGGCGTGCTAATTGATAAGCCAAAGTTTCTTAGAAATTGCCCTCTCATGTATTGATGATGTTTTAAGGAATACATAAAATGGCAGCATTCCCTAAACCCTAAACCTTGAACCCTGAACCTTATATACTGTACGCCTTCTGTGGTTAATTTAAATAATTACAATTAGCTGAAATCAATACCAATGAGAATTATTTTGATCTTATGAGCATATTTTTCATTGACAGCAGTCAATATAAGCTTTATATTATGCTCAAATGAGCACAATGGGAGAGAATATTCAATGCCCCGACCCAAAAAACCCAGATTTGTATCCGCCTATCCGGTCATCGCTGCTTTTGTTCCTCAGGGAGTGGCCGTTGCCGGCGAGATTTTTATGTCCGTGGAAGAATTGGAATCCATTAGGCTGAGCGATTTTGAACACCTGGATCAGGAAACAGCCGCAAATATGATGGAGGTATCCCGGCATACCTACGGCCGAATTCTTGCCAATGCCCGCAGCATTGAAGCAGAAGCTTTGGTTACCGGAAAAGCCCTGAAAATTGGGGGCGGTACATATGAATTTCGCGGCATGGGTGGGCGTCGATGCAGAAGAGGCGGAAGAAGGCATGAAAGGAGGTGAGCAATATGCCACAACAAGATAGAACAGGCCCCCAGGGCCAGGGCCCGAAAACGGGACAAGGCTTAGGAAAATGTGGTACTAAGGGCGGAAGCCCTGCAACACAGGATCAAGGCGGTATGGGAACCGGCAGGGGACAGAAAACAGGCAGGGGTGCAGGCCAAGGTCAGGGAAAAGGCAGAGGAGCGGGACAAGGCCGCGGTAACAGACGGTAAACGGTAATCATTCAAAACAAAATTAGGAATGTGGACGAATTAACTTCCCCAATCAGGCGCACAGATTTGGGTCGAATTTGCCCAAATCTCAAATAGGCTCAGATCACAAAAGTTGATGAAATAGCGAGCTATTTCAATATGTTTGGGATTTGAGTCTGGAATTGAAATTAGACAAAAGCGGCCTGAAGCTGTGATGCATAGTTGTGGATAGTTGTTTCGTCCATTGAGGAGGTGATACTATGCCAGGATTTGATCAAACAGGTCCGATGGGTGCCGGTTCCATGACCGGCAGAGCCAGGGGCTTTTGTAATCCTGCAAATGCGGGATACAATCCCAGGTTCACCGAAGGTTTCAGCTATGGTAGAGGTTCAGGACTAAGACGCGGATTTCGAGGTGGATTCGGACCAGACCGGGGTCGGGGACGCGGTTTTGACAGAGGTTACGGATGGTATCCGCCTGTTGGTCCGGCCTATCCGACAGGCACATCCGATGAGAGTGACATGCTAAAGGCTAACGCCGATTATATGCAAAAATCATTGGATGTTATCAATAAACGAATTGAGGAATTGGAGAAAAAACCTTCCGTATCATCTTAATTGAGCTGTAGTGCTGGAAGGCTGTGAATTAAGGGGTGGTACATATACCGCCCCTTTCACCTGCTACATCCTTTTTGACACCGTTTTCCACTACTCCCTACAAAATACAATTTAGTACCATTCTCCCCAATGCCACGGCAAGCCCTGCAAAGGGGTATATGACCAACCGGCCATATGCGATCACCCGCTGGGTAACAACATCGAATTTCATCCCAATTATCGGAAATCCCAACGATTAGGATTTATCCGGACACGAGAAACGCCTTGTTGGCAGCCGACCCAGATATGTGATGGCTCACTGTTCGCACCATTTTACTGGCTTCTTACTGTTTTAATTGATTATTCTTATGATCCGTTAACATTTCTTGTCTCTCTCTTTCATACTGTTCATATGTGGGAGGCTCTTCACGCGGTGATGGTACCGGATCATCACCCTTCATTTCTTGAACTTGGTTGGACCCTTCATATATGCCTCTGAAAATGCCCTCATGGACCTTAGCGTTTTCCGCACAGGCAAAAATGCAAACTATAAAACATATGATAATAGAAAACTTCAATGATGTTTTCAAAATGCTTCCCCCCGTGTATTGGAAGGTACCACCAAGATTACTCAATCAAGTCGAGGGAGCCCGTACACATGAATGGTACCAAATCCAACGATATTGTGGACATGAAAATCAATTATATTCGACCCAAGCACCGCTGGGTCAGCTTCCTCATGTGTTGCCTCCGAGAAAAGAACGTTGCTTTCCGGATGCATCTTGGTCAGTGCTTCCATTCTGGTCGAAATGTTGACAGGTTCTCCGAGCATAAGAGGAAGCATGACATGCGGATTGTGGTAGTCCTTATAGAATTTGACGTTGACAGAGCCGGTATGCATCCCTATGCCGAAATTCAAGGCGCTCTCCTGACGCTTCTCGACAATATCTACATTCACCTGCTTAAACGCCGGCAAGTACTCGCTCTGCAGCGTATTTGCACATTTCAGCGCCCGTGTTGCGTGTTCTTCTCCACGGAATCCTACGATAACCCCATCTCCGGTTGAAATCACCGATGCTTCCATCTCAGGATCAAAAATTCGAATCACATCCAAAGTCAGGTCGTGGAACTGACATACGAAATCGCATACTATGTCGTTTTTCCGGCTGAAGTCTTCGTCATTCCGAAGCCTTCGATCTGCGTGGCTACTGTGGTAGCTGAAGTTCCGAATATCAACGGTCATTATCGTAGTGATTGCTCGCATCTGTTTCATAGGATTCCTTTAAGGACTCAAACGGTTAAAATTAGGTTATATTATTGAGGTAAAAGATATTTATACCGTAGCAGGAAAACACCGAATTGTTCAAAGAACTATTTTTCGAAAACTCAAGAATATAATATCACTGAGTTATACTATGTCAAGAAGGTATTTCCAGCAATTCTCATTATGAAAAAATAAAGTAATGAGGAATATTTATTCAAAGAATAGAGTAACGATTATATTGTGTCAACATGTTTTCATGGGATGTTTTTCTTTGTACTCTCTTTCCTTATGGCTTGGTAAAAAAGGCGAGAATGCCCAGGGAATGGGGACGGGAATGGGCGTCCCCTTGGAACTTGAACTACTGGCGGCTCTATATTATATTTTTCCATGCTCAGCCAAATCTTCCATTTCGTCTGAATCAAGAATTTTTATGTTGCGTCCTTTAACTTCAATCAGCTCCATGTCATTCATTTTAGAAAAAATTCTGGACAGGGTTTCCGGTATTGTTCCGAGCAGACTTGCAAGCTGCCCTTTGGAGATGTTCAGTTGAATTATATCTTCATTTTGCTGTTCTTCTGCCAAAAGCAAAAGATATCCGGCAAGGCGTCCCGGGACCTCTTTTAATGATAGATTTTCTATCTGCACTGTAAACTGGCGCAAACGCATGGAAAGTAGACCCAGCATGTTCAGAACAACCGGTATGTTTTCAGATATAAACTGAACAAACGTATCTCTTGGAAAAAATATCATGCTGCATTTTTCAATGGCCTGGGCATTTGCGGGAAATGCGCTGCCCGAAAAAACCGGTACTTCACCAAAAGGCTCACCTTGCCCGAAAATATGAAGAATTTGCTCTTTTCCTTCCAGTGAAACCTTGTAAATTTTTACCATTCCCTTGGCGACGATATAAAAGCCATCGCTTTCATCACCTTCTGAAAAAATCAACTCTCCTTTTCCAAAATTCCTTTTAACCGCTATCTTCTCAATCTTTTCAAGCTGGCTTTGGGGAAGTCCTTTAAAAAGAGGAGTGCTTGAAATAACAGATAAAAAATTTTCCATATTTATTTCCTTGCTGCAATAAAACTACCTGTTACCGGACGAATTCTGACGAATTCGTAAAAAGTCTCGAAATCGTCATGCCGGACTTGGCATCCGGAACCCATTGAATTTACTGGATTCCGGCCTTCGCCGGAATGAAGGAAAACGGTATTTTTCAATTTTTGACATAAGTCAAAGCAAATAACTACCTGATACAGTAATTTATAATTAAACATAAAACAAAGGCAAGAAAAGTTATTACAATCATTGATGAACTCTTAAAAAGTTATTTTGCGAATTCATAACCAAAGGAGAAAATTATGTTTTGTTTTCAATGTCAAGAAACAGCGAAAAACACAGGATGTACAGTAAGGGGAGTTTGCGGAAAACCGGAAGAAACCGCAAACTTGCAGGATCTTTTAATCTATACGTTAAGAGGGATAGCTGTTTATGGTGAAAAAGCCAAAGAGCTCGGCATCCATGATAAGGAAACAGGGTTGTTTGTTGCACAGGGGCTTTTTGCGACAATTACCAACGCAAACTGGGATAACGACCGGTTTATTTCCTTGATTAAAGATGCTTTAAAACAAAGAGAAGCGCTTAAAGAAAGATTTCTGGCTGCATATAAAGAAAAAAATGGAAAAGATTTTGATGAGAATCTGCATGATTCAGCAACATGGTTTTCAGATAATGCTGCAGGGTTTAATGAAAAGGCAAAATCTGTGGGCGTTCTTTCAACAGAAGATGAAGATGTTCGTTCTTTAAGGGAGCTTTTGATCATCGGTTTAAAGGGAATTGCCGCATATGCGGAGCATGCAGCACTTTTAGGGCTTGAAAAAGAAGATATCTATGATTTTCTCATGGAAGCCCTTGATTCAACCACAAAAAATTTATCTGTTGATGATATGATCGCACTTGTTATGAAAGCCGGAGAAGTTGCAGTAAATACAATGGCTCTGCTGGATGAAGCAAACAGGTCTGCTTACGGAAATCCGGAGATAACCGAAGTCAATATCGGCGTTGAGAAAAATCCCGGGATTTTGATCAGCGGCCATGATTTAAAAGATATGGAAGAGCTTTTAAATCAGACCCAAGAAACCGGAGTAGATGTATATACCCACGGTGAAATGCTTCCTGCCAATTACTACCCGGCATTTAAAAAGTATGATCATTTTGCGGGTAACTACGGTAATGCCTGGTGGCTCCAGAACAAGGAGTTTGAATCCTTCAACGGGCCAATCATATTAACTACCAATTGTCTTGTTCCTCTTAAGAAGGACAATACATATTTAGACAGGCTTTTTACCACAGGGATGGTCGGATATCCCGGTGCAAAGCATATTGCGAACAGACCTGAAGGCGGCTCAAAGGATTTTGCCGGGATTATTGAACTCGCAAAAAAATGTGAGCCTCCAATTGAAATTGAGACCGGCAAGATTGTCGGCGGATTCGCCCATAACCAGGTTTTCGCTCTTGCAGACAAGGTTATTGATGCAGTAAAATCAGGAGCAATCAAACGCTTTGTGGTTATGGCAGGATGCGACGGACGTCATAAATCCAGAAGTTACTATACCGAAGTGGCTGAAAAACTGCCCAAGGATACTGTGATTCTCACGGCAGGGTGCGCAAAATACCGCTATAACAAGCTTGATCTTGGTGATATCGGCGGAATTCCGAGGGTACTTGATGCAGGTCAGTGCAATGACAGTTATTCTCTCGTGGTAATTGCTCTGAAGCTGAAAGAAGTGTTTAAGCTGGATGATATCAACGACCTGCCGATTTCATACAATATTGCATGGTATGAGCAAAAAGCAGTAGCAGTTCTTCTGGCTCTTCTTTTTTTAGGGGTTAAGGGTATCCGTCTGGGGCCGACTCTTCCAGCGTTTCTTTCGCCAAATGTCGTCAATGTTCTGGTGGAAAAATTCAACATTAAACCAATAAACACAGTAGAAGCAGATATTGAGGCGATGATGAAAGGAAGGTAGAGAATCCTGGACATGAGTACCATGTTTTTCAAAAAGAAACTCCCCGCCGCAAGCGGACGGGGTATTAAACCCGAGCTTCGCAATAAAATAAATCAGGAAAATAGAGGAAGGTTATGAAATGTCCGGGCCAAGATACCCTGTACTGGAAATTTGATGCGATATTTGATGCAAATTGTCCTGAATGCGGGCATAAAATGGAATTTTTCAAGGATGACGCAACCCGCAAATGTCCGAATTGCGGGCACAGGGTACTGAATCCTAAAATAGATTTTGGGTGTGCTTCATATTGCCAGTTTGCAGAACAGTGCATAGGAAGCCTTCCTCCCGAATTTCTGGCACAGAAAGAAGAAAAATAACTGTTCAGGGTTAGGGTTTACCCTGAACAGTGAATCTTAAATCTTAAAGAACGTGGACGAGGTGTTCTGATGAAAGTAAAAAGAAAAATAATTGCTATTAATGAAGAACTTTGTGATGGATGCGGTCAGTGTGCCATAGCATGCGCTGAAGGCGCCATTAAAATTATTGACGGCAAGGCCAAAGTGATCTCCGATAACCTGTGTGACGGACTTGGCGCCTGCATCGGAGACTGCCCGCAAGGGGCACTAAAAATAGTTGAACGTGAAACAGAAGAGTTTGATGAAGATGCTGTTGAAAAACATCTGGGACAGCAAAAAAAAGCAGCGCCCATACCAAACACATTGGCTTGCGGGTGTCCTTCAACACAGATTCAGGAATTTTCAACAGAAACAACCCGCCAATCTGCCAATAAATCGGTTTCGCTTGCGTCTGAAGAATCAGCTCTTTCCCATTGGCCGGTTCAGATAAGGCTTGTGCCTCCAAATGCTCCGTTTCTTAAGGGAGCTGACCTTCTTGTAGCGGCAGACTGTGTTTCTGTGGCATATTCTGCGTTTCACAGAGATTTTCTTAAAGGGAAAAAAGTCATGATTGGCTGCCCCAAATTTGATGATAAAGAGAGCTGTGTTGAAAAGTTTGCAGAGATATTTAAAATTGCAGGAATTAAAAGCATAACATGTCTTATCATGGAAGTTCCATGTTGCAGCGGACTTCCTGGAATCTTGAACAAGGCAATGGAAAAAGCCGGCATAACCGTTTCTGTTGAAAAAATAATTATAAGCAACAGGGGGAAAAGAATTTGAACTGATCGAAACTTACTCGACTACTCAACTACTACAATCGTGGATCAACGTGGCCAGGTCCTCCGCACTCCGGTGTGTAGCAGGTGACGTTTTTGAAATCACACTTTTCGCTGCATGAAGGACAACTGACCGGCGGTATTGTCGCTGTAATGAGAAAACCGCACTTTGCGCATTTCCAATAGGTCTGGTTGCATTGAGGGCAGATATCACCCA
The DNA here is from genome assembly GCA_030262795.1 of Deltaproteobacteria bacterium. Classification (GTDB taxonomy): domain Bacteria; phylum Desulfobacterota; class Desulfobacteria; order Desulfobacterales; family ETH-SRB1; genus B13-G4. The sequence goes on from JAJSZO010000017.1 coordinate 16,503, forward strand.
CGAATTTATCTGAAGCTGTGTAGCCACAATGCGCGCACACCATTTTTTTCTCTTTATCTCCCATGGTTATCTCCCTCCTTTCTACCCAAGCTTAAAACCCCGCAGACGAAGCGAATTGCTTACAACAGAGACCGAGCTCATAGCCATAGCAGCTGCTGCAAAAACCGGATTTAAAAGAATTCCGAAAAAAGGATATAATACCCCGGCTGCAATCGGAATCCCCAGGCTATTGTAAAAAAATGCCCAGAAAAGGTTCTGTTTGATTATTCGCATGGTCTGGGACGAAAGCTTGATGGCCGCTGAAACGGATCGCAAATCATCGCTGATCAGGGTAATGTCGCTCGCTTCCATGGCCACATCCGTCCCCGCACCAACGGCAATCCCGATGTCAGCAGTTGTCAGGGCAGGTGCATCGTTAATGCCGTCTCCCACCATGGCCACTATCTGTCCCCGTGTTTGTAGTCTCTTTATCTCTTCAGCCTTATCACCGGGAAGCACTTCGGCCAGTATCCGGTCAATTCCAAGGGCATTGCCCACGCCACTGGCTGTCTTTTTGTTGTCTCCGGTAATCATGGCCACCTGCAATCCCATGGCCTTCAGATCATTAACTGCTTTAGCAGCAGATGCCCTGGGCACATCCAAAAGAGCAAGAAGACCTATGACCCGGCCTTCTTCGGCGACAAAGACGCACGTCTTGCCTTGACTCGCGAGTCCTTCTGCCTTCTCATCCAGGCCATTTAACTTGATGCCCTCTTCTTCCATGAGCCGCAGATTGCCCAAAAAACATGTTTTACCATCTATGACCGCCCTTGCTCCAAGGCCTGACAACGCTTCAAAGTCAGTCACTTCACTGGGGGACAGCGCTTCCTTACGGGCTTTCTGCACGATCGCCTGGGCCAGGGGATGTTCTGAAACGGCTTCAATGGAAACAGCGACCCTTAGAACCTTTTCTTGCTCTGTGCCTTTTGAGGTCAGGATATCCGTGACTTCCGGCTCTCCTTTTGTCAACGTGCCGGTCTTGTCAAAAACCACAGTACTCAGTTTGCAGGCCCTTTCCAGGCTTTCGCCTCCTTTGATCAATATGCCGTTTTCGGCCCCTAATCCAGTGCCGACCATCACGGCGGTGGGTGTTGCCAGGCCCATGGCGCATGGACACGCAATAATCAGGACCGATACAAAATTGAGCAAGGCGCGGCTGAACGTCGGCTCAGGTACGAAAAAGTACCATACCATGAAAGTAAGCGCTGCTATGCCAAAGACCACGGGTACAAATATGGATGCCACCTTATCTGCCACGCGCTGTATTGGGGCCTTGGATCCCTGAGCCTCTTCGACCAGCCGAATAATCTGGGCAAGGGCCGTCTCCGTCCCTATTTTGGTTGCCCTGAAGGTAAAACTACCGGTCTTGTTCAAGGTGGCCGCAAAGACCTCGCTTCCCGTCTTTTTAACGACTGGAACACTTTCTCCTGTGAGCATGGATTCGTCGATTGAAGATGACCCTGAAACAACCAGACCATCTGTGGGAATTTTTTCACCGGGCCGCACCAGGATCAGATCTCCTTTCATCACGGCCTCAATCGGGATATCAATTTCCTTGCTATTCTTTATAACACGCGCTGTCTTTGGCTTGAGTTCCATCAGCCTTTTGATGGCCATTGAGGTCTTTCCTTTGGCTCTGGCCTCAAGCAAGCGCCCAAGAAGAATAAGGGTTATGATCATGGCTGCGCCGTCAAAGTATACGTGTGGGGCCAAGCCCGCACTCGCAAAAAATTGCGGTACAAAGGTAACCAGAGCTGAATAAAGATAAGCCGAGAAGGCCCCAACAGCCACCAGGGTATTCATATCTGTAGTCCTTTGCTTCGCAGCCTTAACAGCGCCAACATAGAACCGGCTCCCGACCCAGAATACGACAGGAGCTGTGAGTACAAAAAGGAAAAAAAGCATTGTCTGTCTGGGAATCAAGCGGAGATACGGAAACCAGTGCTGCATGGAACCTACGAAAATAACGACGCTTAAAATCACGCCAACACTGAACCTGGTTTTCAGTTCTTTGAGTGCCCTTTTCCGGGCAGCCTCAACTCCCCCCCTTGATTTCTCCATGCCTACGACTTTATAGCCCAGGTCCTTGACCTTATCAGCAATGCTTTCAGGGCCAAGAACGGACGAGTCATACTCAACGGTTGCTTTTTCTGTGGCAAAATTGACCGAGGCCTTCTCCACACCTTCAAGGTCTTTCAGCCCCTGCTCTATACGCACCACGCATGCCGAGCAAGTCATGCCGCTAATATTGAGTGTGGCTTTATCAAACAACTTCGTAGCCCTCCTTTTTGATCGCTTTTCTTACAATGTCCATGCCAATGGGCGCTACTTCATCAAAATCAGCCTCGCCCTTTGCAAGATCCACTTTGACATTTTCGATCCCTTCAATCTCATTCAAGGCCTTGGTAACGGCCATGATACAGTGATTGCAGGACATCCCCTTTATCTTGATTTTTGCCATAAGATTTCCTTTCTGATTCCAATAAACCGATAGAAGAGGGAGAAACATCTACCATACCTCAAGATCTGCCATCGCCCTTTTTAACACAATAGACAACTTTGCTGTCAAGACAAACTATCGGCCCACAGCAATTCTCATTATGGAAAAATAACTTAAAATTCAACAGGTTAGAGATTCTATTTGCGCTTTAAATATCTAATTTCATAATGAGTTTGTAAATTTCTAATTATATCTATAATTGCTTGACAACTGGGTTGTGAAGAACTTATATTCCAATATAAGAATATGTGGAGAAAACAAAATGAAAAAATTCATTAAAGTAATGAAAGCCCTTTCTGATATTAACAGAGTGAAAATCGTCAAGCTGCTTCAACATAAGATGATGTGCGTATGTGAACTCCAGACCGCCTTAGGGGTCGCTCAGCCTACGGTTTCAAAGCATTTAAAAATACTTGAAAATGCCGGTCTTGTTGTTTCAAAAAAAGAAGGGTTATGGGTTAACTATTATCTATCTGATGGCAGTGCTTCACCTTATGTTGCAAGTATGCTGGGGAACCTAAGACACTGGCTTGATCATGATCCTGAATTTAAGGAAATAATTGAGAGATTACCTGGTATCCGCAGAGATCTGATTTGTAATGTTTAGGAACGTGGACGAATTAACTTCCCCAAGTAGGCGCACAGATTTGGGTCGAATTTGCCCAAATCTCAAATATAGGCTCAGATCACAAAAGTTGAAGGAATAGCGAGCTATTTCAATTTTTTTGGGATTTGAGATCAAATAAAGGCGGTCTGAAGCTGTGATGCATAGTTGAGGAAGTTATTTCGTCCACGTTCCTTAACATCAATATAGCTGAATCATAATATGCTTATATG
>JAJSZO010000018.1 GCA_030262795.1 Deltaproteobacteria bacterium
GTTGCGGGAAAACCGGCCGGTCGTGATCCAGGATGCTTCCAGGGATGACCGGTTCTTTAAGGGAATTGATCTTCAGGAAAACTTTGTAACCAAGTCTATGATCTGTTTCCCATTGCGCACTCGAAAAGGGCTGATAGGAGTCATTTATGCCCTGAACAAGCTTGAAGGGGAGTTTACGTCAAGAGAAACCAGGTTGCTGGAAATCCTTTCCGGAACTATTGCTATCTCTATAGAGAATGCAAGGCTTTATGGAGAACTCAAGGACCATGCCGGTTCTCTGGAGCGAGAGAATCTCAGGCTCAAATCGCAGGTGCAGAACAGTTTCAACCTGCAGGGGATCATCGGCTCCAGTCCTGCAATGCGCCGGGTCTTTGCCCTTATGTATAAGGTTATCAATACAACCACCTCTGTGCTGATCCAGGGTGAGACCGGGACTGGAAAGGAGCTTGTCGCCAAGGCGATCCATTATAATGGCTGCTTGAAAGAGAAACCCTTTGTGGCGGAAAACTGTGGAGCACTTTCCGAAAACCTGTTGGAGAGCGAGCTGTTTGGTCATGTCAAGGGCGCCTTCACAGGGGCATTCACAGACAGAAAAGGGCTTTTTGAGCTGGCCCACGGGGGGACAATCTTTCTTGATGAGATCGGAGAGATGTCTGTCGCCATGCAGGTAAAACTCCTCAGGGTACTTCAGGAGGGGCAGATAAGGCGTGTAGGAGGCAGTCGATATATCAAGGTAGATGTCCGGCTTATTGTTTCCACAAATCGCGACCTCGAAGAGGAAGCAAGAAAAGGAAACTTTCGTGAGGATCTCTTTTATCGGATTTGTGTATTTCCAATCACACTCCCGCCCTTGCGGGAAAGAAGGGAAGATATCCCCCTGCTCGCTGCCCACTTCCTGAAGAAGTTGACCAGGAAACAAAAAAGACCTTCTGCCCGATTGACACCTCATGCATTGAATCTCTTCTTACAGTACAATTGGCCGGGAAATGTGCGAGAGCTTCAGAACGAGATCGAACGGGCGCTAACCCTGGCAGGAAAGGATCGGGAAATCAGGAAAGAGTTCCTGTCAGAAAAAATAAATACTTCATTAAGCCAGAAAATTTCAATTCCTGCGACTGACTGTACGTTACAAAAGGTTACACAGCAAATCGAGCAACAAATGATTGTTGAGGCCCTGGAGAAAACAGGCAACAACCGCTCTAAGGCAGCCCGCATACTCGGCCTGACACGACAGGGCCTGCTAAACAAGATCAAACGGTATCAGATTGAGCTGTGAGAAAAGTAAAATTTTTTTCTTGAAGTCTATTGACACAGGGGAATTGTAGTTAGTTCCTCCATGCTGACTGAGACTTTCTTTTGATCAGCATATAAAATGGTTCCGGTTTCAAAACGGAGACGTGCCAGCACGGCGCTGAGCTTACGCTGTGCCGAGATTTCATTAAGCAGGACATTGGTCAGGCTGTCTTCGGTCTGGATCAAATCAAGCAACGTGGATATCCCTAATTGAAATCTCTTTTTTTCGTTATTCAGAGCAGATCGGTAAGATCTAACAGCTTCTTGAGACCTGGCAAGTTTCAACTCGCTGTTTCCAAGCCCGGATATAGCCACCAGAACCCCTGAACTGATATTCCTTGCAAGATCACCGGTTGAAATAAGGCTCTGCTGATAGGCCGATTTTTTCTGCAGCAGGATTCCACGGGCAGAGTTGTTTGCAACCGGCCACTCATAATCAAGCGACAGGGAGAAACTTAATCCGGGAACATTTGTATACAAAGGACTAATAAACTCTGAAAACTCACTGCCTTGATCAAGCCCTGAGTAGCCCAGATTGCAATTAAGATCCAACCTGAGTAAAAGCCTGTTTTCTGCGGCTTTTAACAGAGTTTTTTAACACTTTGTTGCAGTTGTGACGTTAGATAATCTGCACGTCGCACCAGCGCTTGCTCAATTAGATCGCTGATTGATGCATTGAGTTGTGCTATCTCCTGAGTTCTGATTCGAGGAAATTCATCACTCGGATCAGGCAAAGATCTGATTCCATCAAATGGCAGTCCCATTGATAGACCGAGATATTGTCTGACCTCGAAAAGGTTTTGCTCACCTGCTATTCTTGATGCGGTTTTGACTGCCAGATTAGCCAGTATTTGTTCAAGGTCAGCAGCAGGACGCGCACCGGCTTTAATAAAAATCTTAATTTCCCCGACAAGGGCCTTTGTCGTAAATTCCGACTGTTTCAATTGATCAAGTTCAGCGCCGGCAGCGACATAGTTCCAATAAGCTACGATTGTATTCAATATGTTTTCCGAAATAGTATAGCGCAATTCAAGAAGGCTTATCTCATATTCTTTTTCAGCAGCTATTTCATCCGCTGCATTGGCTTGTGCTCCCCTGTCTCTTAATAATGGCAATGTTACAAGAAAATCGACCCGGGCATCATTGGCCGGATCAGAAGAAGATGATAAAATTTCGGTGCGGTTGAGACTAACCACAGGGTTTACAGTCAGACCTGCACGGTATTGCTTGCTGATACTTAATCTGTACGACGTAGTGTCAGTTTCTGTTTTTGAAGTGCCTTGCAATATTTTCTGCTGTTTGGAAAGGGGAATTGCTTTGTGACTATAGCCTGCAGATGCCCCTAATTTCATATCAAATTCTCCTCTTGCAGATTGAAGAACGCCTTTTTGACCTTTTACCTGTTCTCCTTGAAGCCGGATATTGGGCTGGTGAACCAAAGTTACACGAACTGCCTCCAACAGCGTAATACCTCTTTCCGTAATTTCCTGAGCACAGGCGGTTTTGGCTTCAGGTAAAGCAGAAAAAAGAATTCCGAATAAAAAACAAAATATTACACAAATCGTGGTTATGGTCATGGCAGTACCATTCAATAATGATTCCGAAAGCTCACACCATTGGAAACTGATGTTTCCAGAGGGTATAGTAGACCCCTTTTATTGAGAGCAGGTATCCTATTCAAAAAACGTGGAACGGCTCTGATGTGAAAGCAATTTACTAACAATAAATACTGACTATGATATTTCGACTCGCAGCAAAGCGAGGCGACGCACTCATACCATCGCAGTAATATATTGCTTGCCGGTACATTTCAAGACTATACTGGAAATTTGAAGGAATTGGAAAAAACTGCCCTATTCAATCTGTGGCATGAAATTTTGAATAATCAAATCCGCAAGGAATGGCATACTGTTTTCTTGGGAGATGCGGTCGTATATATATTTGTAGGCGTTGACGCCAAGCTTTTTTGCTGTTTGAGTAACAGTCAAAAATGCATCTTTGGCATTTGTGCCTTCTTGCGATTTTGTTTGCAAGCTGACATCTTGCCTGCGTTTTTCCACCCTTGCGCCCAACTCTGATTCATTGTTGTGTAGCGGCAATTCAGGATGTTTCAGAACCTGAAAAAGCGCTTCCTTAGCAGTAACAGGCTTTCGAGAGTATCCCGTACTGATCTAAACTGAAAAGGGCCGATGAGCAAATACTCATCGGCCCAAAATACATCAAACTAATCAGGGGGAATATCCTCAAATTCATTTGAGAATCAACAATTGCATAACCCAACCTTCTGTTACGCTGCTCGTGATATCCCGATTAATACTGTCCTTCAATTTCAATCATCCGGGGCGGATAATCTTGCTCAAATTCCTTGGAGGTCGGTTCGAACCAGAATTGGAATACGACGCTCATTTCTATCTGTTCGACATTGCCGGAAGTTTCTTTGTATCCCCAATCCCAATGAGCAAGTTCGTATGGAGCCTCGTCACCCATTTCTTTTTTCGCTTCGGCCAGGGCTTGGTCAAAGGTCTTGACGTGATACATTTTACTGTATCGAAGATCGCTTTGCTCAGGATTGATTTGACGCCATACTTTCGATGCGTTTATCACTGAACCGTCGTTGTTCATCTGCACGGAGATTTGACCGCCTTCACCCAAAACATTGATCATGTTTTTGCCCATGCGTATCTGACGGCGGAAAGTAACTTGGACGTTTTTGTTGTACTTGCTGACACTATCATCGTCTATGGACACCCGTTGAATGACCATCTTTGTGCCGAACGGTTGGGTCATGTCTTCTTCGTAAAGCCCGTTTTCCTCAAGATAGCTTTTTGCCATCTCAATATAGGTGTTTTCAGAAAGAGAAAGACCTTTTTGCTCTATTTGACGATCACCACGAATGTAAACGGCCCCGCTGTTTTCATTGATCCGAACTTTTGGACCGCGGCCGTCAATTACTTCATAGGAGTATTTTAAATTCCCTTCGCAATAGAATTTCATGTTTTCAAAAGGCGGCGGGTCCGGAAAAGGAATAAATCTGATTTTAGGCAATTCATAGAGAATTTCCGGAATGAAGACTCGCCACGGTGGTGTGTTTGAGTCAAAATTCTCCAAATACTGAATGTGGTAGTAGTTGGCGGTTTTGTCGTGGTACGGATGACGCTGATTGGTAAACGACCCGTCTAACCAAAGTGGCGTATTGACTACACTCAAGCCACCTCTTGTGATGCAAAGTGGTACAACGTTGGAATCATAACCAGTGGTGCCATGCAACCCCAAAATAAAAGAGTCTGCCACGTCCTTTCCTTGGTTGTTGTAATTGTCCCAGATTCGATTCATTTGGTCTTCATGGCAATAAGCAGAAGTGGAAGAGCCGCAAGCCATACGCAGCTCATTGCCCAGAACCGGTCCCCAACGCTCATAGACATTGCGCATCAAATCGGAATCAGAGGATCCATCGAAATCTCCTGGGCAAGCATAGTCAAATGTCGAAGTAGAACCGGAACAGGTCTCAGGTCCATGGGCAAAGACCTCACAAGAGCACTGCCAGTAGTATCGAAGCCGGCCGCCGTTGTCGCAGTTACCGAGCAACATATTGTCCATTTTGGCCTCACTGCCCAACGCAGAGAAACCCTCTGGGTCTCCATGGCCGGCATAAAAGAACAGCATGCTGCGATCAATGCCATCTGCTGAATCGTCGTCACCGGATCCGATTAAGGCATCGTCGTAATAGAAATCGTTCGTGTGCCAGCCGCCGATGTGCATGTGCGATCTCGTCCATGTATTGGGGCAGTGATTCGCTGCAGACGGGTCTCCATTCATATCGGTTCCATAGAGAAATTCCTCAGCAGTATCAATGTGCCAATCTGTGTTTCCGTGAGCTGTTCTTACCGAATTTAACACTGGATTACAAACACGAAAAAAGTCGAAATAGTCTAAATGGTCCATTTTGGTTTGCAGGTTGTAATCATACTTTTCCGATAGGAAATACTGTGCCATAGCCTGTTTCTCAGCAATGCCGAAAAAAGTCACTGCTCCTGCGATTATGAGCCCTAAGAGACATAAAAAACGTTTCATTGGTCGTCCTCCTTTCCTTTTGTCGGTTATTGAATTTATAAACATTGCATGCCTGAATTTTCTTCACGCCCAGCGAACGCGCTGATGACGATACATTGTCTTCGACGTTCCGTAACGGATACACGGATGAGCACGGTAACCAGGGCCTTTTAATTCATCTATAGGCCATGTTCGATGTGGTATCATACTCACTATTACTAATCCCAATTCAAAAAAGTTACCCCGTGTCTCTTTAGTCTTGGTCCCTCTTTTATTGTTTTGTGTTTGATTACTTTCCTCCCCGGCGCTTAATTCCTATCCCATGAAGACCACCCCCTTTCAGGACCAAAGGCCCTTTTTATAGATTTCCATTTATCATCCTTTTTTCTTTGTAAATAATAGACGCAAGGCTCTGTATTATCTTACACAAAACGTGATCAAAGAATCTTGGAAAGTCCAAAAAAGATTGGATACGCCCTTGGGAGGGAAGGATATGCAGCAAATCCTTGCTGCTGAAAATCGCCGCGCTTCGGGATAGTTGCCGTTTGGCTCAATACTATGTGGTGGAAGGTGAGGGTGTCTGGATGTCAAGTTTATATACACTCGTAGCACTGTGGCGTAAAGTTACATGACAACAAACGGTCTTTTCCTGTGACCGTTCACCAGGGCCAGGGATCAGCGATCAAACAAATTCGACCCAAATCTGTGCGCCTACTTGGGAAAGTTAATTAGTCCTCGTTCCTAATTTGAAAAAATATGCAATCAAATCAATATGCTGATATCAGATGTCTGTAAGAGGTCTGCACATTGCTTCACCTTGGCACAATGTTTGCTTAAGAAAATAAGCAAATAAGAAAAACAGAAACAGCTATTTGCGCCAGATGTTGGTTCGGATTCAAGACGAATCGTAACAGTTCACGGTTAACAGTTAACAGTTTACGGCTGTTCAAAACATAAAACTGTGAACTGACGACAGTGAACTGTTACGGCGAATCTAATAAGATTGTAAGAAATTCATAGGACTTACGGAAACCCATAAAGCGCTTTACCAAAAGCGGAAAGAGAGGAAAAAATGTCAACCGGTCTCATCAAAGGTCGTGTACAAGACGACAAATCTTGTTATGGTATTCACCTTGCAGAAGTCAAAAACAGCACGGGGGGATGCGGGATGAGTTTGGTGTTGGTGGGCTATGGGTTGTGCGGGGACTATTGGATAGACGCTCCGGCTGGCGAATCTACGGTTACTGCAACTGCCGCTGGTTATACCGACGAAATTATACACAATGTCACTGTCCGTAGGGGGAAGGTAACGTGGGTGAATTTTACCATGCGTAGAGAATAATCTCAAACTGAAGTATCTGACCCCTATGGTCAGGCTTTTGACTTGCTGCCCCCAGGGGACAATCGCCAGCTCTATTGACGTATTCTATTTTTTTGTGGTATAAAAACTTGTCCAAAAATAACTTCACACTTTGATGCGCCGATCCATCTCGCATGACTGCGTTGCTCGTCGGTTAAATAGCTCGCTATTCGCCCTCCTCGCGCCTTGTCATGCGAGCGCCTCGACACCTCAAAATGTAAATTTATTTTTGGGCGAATCCTAATTTTTGTTTTTTACCGTTAGGAACGGGACAAAATAACTTCCTCAAGTAGACGCATAGATTTAGGTTAGATTTGAGATTGGGCAAAGATGGCCTGAAGCTATGATATATAAGGGGGAAGTTATTTCATCCCCGTTCCTAAATATGGTGCGTATCTCTTAAGAAAATCCAAATCCGGATGTCTGTTTTTGTGGTAAGGTGAACTTTCTGTCTTTTTAAACGGTTGGCCCATATTTTGAGGAGGAACTCATGTGCAAACGAGCTATATTATCTGTGATATTCATTGTTGTTGCTTCACTCCATTATTCAAGCAATAATGAGGTTTTCGCCGACATGCTCTTTCAACAGGTGGGGATTTCTTCTTCACCCAACCCGGTGGGGTCCGGGGCAAGGGCAGTGGGGATGGGCGGGGCATTCATAGCCATCGCTGACGACGCCACGGCAGCCTCCTGGAACCCGGGCGGCCTTATGCGATTGGAAAAACCAGAGGTGTCGATGGTCGGCGCCTACTTTAATCAAAAAGAGGATTTTTTTTCGGATATTCATCCGGAGATTGACAACACGGGTGATATTGATGACTTCAACATAAATTATTTTAGTGCGACCTATCCGTTCCATTTTTACAATGACATGGTAGTCTCTATGAATTATCAAAGGCTCTATGAATTCGAACGGAGCTTTTCTCATGCCTATAATTATTCTTCCCTTGGCAGCGATGTTCTGTCAGACAAACATTTCAGCCAGAATGGTTATGTGGGCGCTTTAGGTTTGGCCTGTGCCATTAGCGTTACACCTAAACTCTCTTTTGGGGCCACCCTGAACATCTGGACAGATCAACTACTATGGCGAAATGGATGGGAAGAGACCTATTCGGTTCATAGCGTGGAGACACTGGGGCCATTTCTGATTACCTCCGATAGTCACTATACCCACAAGTATTCTGAATTCCGCGGGTGGAATGTAAATCTTGGTCTCCTGTGGGACATAAACAGATATCTGACCTTTGGGGCCGTGGTCAAAACACCTTTTAAAGCCTCTATTCACCATGAATCCAGATTTACACAGACAAAAACATATGGTGGTCCATCCATAAACAGGACACAGGTATCAGACCCCAAAAGTACTTCAGAAAACGTTGAGCTGAGAATGCCTTTATCCTATGGACTCGGTCTGGCGTGGAGGGTTTCAGACATCCTTTCTTTCGACCTGGATGTTTATAGAACCAGATGGAGCAAATATATCTTGACCGATTCGCAAGACAACAAGTTGAGCCCTATTGATGGATGTTTCCAAAGGGATTCCGATGTCAAGGACACCACCCAGGTTCGTATAGGCGGGGAATATCTCTTTATCGGGCAGGATACACAAGTAGTTGTGCCTGTCAGGGGAGGCATCTTTTACGATCCCGAACCGTCGCATGGCACATCGCAGGATTTTTATGGTATTGCCATTGGATCGGGCATTGCATACAAGAGGTTTATCTTTGATGTAGCATACCAGTTAAGATGGGGCCGCAGTGTGGACACGGGTAATCTGATTGCCACCTCCTCAGCCGACATAACGCAGCATCTCGTACTTGGTTCGGTAATTATCCACTTTTGACATGCTTGCTGCAGACCTCCTCATAGCAATTTCTCAACAAGAACAAAATAAAAGATGAACGTCCAACATCGAACGTCGAATAATGATGTCGCTTCGCTATTTAAATTATTTTAAAATCGAAAAAACATTAATTTCCTATACAATGAAAAAGAAAATACAATCTTATCTATTTCTGCTTACATTTCTGGTGATATTGTCATGCTTGGGCTGTGCTGACCGGTCATTGCCGTCTGCTTATGTGAAAGACGGCAAAGAATACGGCAAGGTCAAAGGGGCCTTTTTCAGACATCAGTGGTGGCACTATTACGAAAGGGCTATCTCCTATGCAGATGGCGAATTTTACGAAGAGGCTCTCGCTGATCTAAGGGAAGCTGTCAGCCGACGTGAAAAAGACCAGAGAATGGCCCGCACCTATGGGATGCACTTTATTGATTACTTCCCCCACCGGGAGTTGGGAATTGTCTATTATCAGATAGCGGACATGGAAAAGGCAAAGAAAGAATTGGAGCTATCTTTGAGCCAGTTTCCTTCCGCCAAGGCCAGATTCTATCTTGACTGTGTCCGGAAGGCCTTGCTTGAAGAGGAAACCGGAAAATTTTCTCCCCCAAAACTTATCATTGATATAAAAACCAATCCGTTTTGGACCCGACAAGACTCTGTGGTCATTTCCGGGGTGGCGGAAGATGAAGCATATGTGGCCGGTATTACGATCAGGGGCATACCGCTTTTTTTGGATGGTTCGGAAAAACGCGTTCCTTTTGAGAAAGTCTTGAATCTTTCCCAGGGTACGCACATAGTTGAGGTGTCGGCAAAAAATCTTATGGAAAAGACCACAACAGAACGGATCGTAATACATGTGGATAGAGAAGGACCGATCGTTACTTTGCAGGAATTCTATTTTGATTGGTCTGCGGCCGGGAAAGAGGTAAGGATTTCCGGTCTGATTTATGATGAAGCAGGCGTATCTGAGTTGAAAATCAATGGTCAGCCGATCCTTACACAAAAGGGGAAAAAGGTGCCATTTACCGCGAGGCTCCCTGTAGATCACGCAGACAGCCTGGAATTGTCAGCCTCGGATCAATTAGGCAATCAAACATCCGCCCGAATCCTTTTTTCTAATCGGCAATCGCGATTACCCGTGTTGTTGGCCTGTAGGGGGTTGGATGTCCAAGATTATTGCGTGGCCGGCCTCTTTTCCAGGGATACAATTCCTCCGGCTATCAGGCTCAGAGGCTGGACCGACAGGCAAACGGTTTTCCTGAACAGGGCGTATATTGAAGGCTACATAAGCAGCGAAAGCGCGATCCAAAGGCTGACCATTAATCAGATCCCCATATTGTGTGGTCAGGGACGTCATATCTTCTTCGGTCACATGGCGGATCTTGTTGAGGGAGAAAACGTCTTAACCGTTGAAGCCGACGATGAGGCCGGCCGTACTGCATCCAGGAAGATTATCGTCATAAGACGGATTCCCAGGGCCTTTGACTTAGAGGAACGTATGAGCCTGACTGTATTTCCCTTTGAGCATAAGGGGATAACCTCATCTGCCTGCCTTGGGTTTCACGACAATCTGATTGATGCCATAGTTGATCTGCATCGCTTTCGTGTAGTTGAAAGAGACAGGCTGGATATAGTCCTGCGCGAACAAGAGCTGAGCCGCACAGACCTGTTTGAGGGATCCACAATCTTAAAGCTGGGCAGATTGGTAGCTGCCCAGTCCGTTATCACAGGCAGTATCATCGAAACACGCAAAGGCGTCGAGATTGTTGCCCGGCTGATTGATATTGAGACATCCGAGATCCTGGCAACCGAGGACGTGTATAATGAGGTTAAAGACCTTCCGGCCTTGAGATTTCTTGCCGAGGGGATGGCTGCAAAATTTCACAGGGACTTTCCATTGATAGACGGCCTTATTATCAAGCGGAAGGGCAAGAATATATTCACCGACCTCGGCAGGGACATGATCAAACTCCAAAGGAGGTTGATCATCTATCGGGAGGATCCTGTGAAACACCCGAAGACCGGAATAATTCTGGGCGTGGACAATAAGGTCATGGGACGCGCTCGTATTACGCAATTAATGCAGGAGATGTCCAGGGCTGAGCTGTTTGATCCCGAGATAGAAGTCTTCGTGCGTCTGGACAGGGTCATCACTGAATGAACCATCATAGTTCACAAGATGATCGAAAAATTCTGTCTGAGTCTCTGTCAGGCAGCAGCAAGGCATCCGAAATCCTGGTTCGACGATTTTCGGATCTGGTTTATCAATCTGTTCAATATACCTTGATGACCAAACACATTTCTTTTAACAAACAGGATATTGAGGATCTGCACAATACAATATTTCTCAGTCTTTTTGAAAACAGATGCAAAAAGCTCAGGCAGTACCAGGGAAAAAACGGCTGCAGCCTTGCCTCATGGATCAGGATGATTGCAGTGCGAACCGTACTTGATCATCTCAGAAAAAAAGGTGTTGACTCCATAGCCTGGCAGCAAAGGCGTATAACCCTTGAAGCCTTGCCCGAGTTAACACGCGATAAGTTTGAGCCTGTGAGTCAAATCGAAAAAGCCCGGCAAGCCCGTTTGCTTCAAGAGGGGATACAAAGACTCGGGCCGCGTGATCAGATGTTCATAAAACTCCATTTTGATCATGAACTCTCAATTGCAGAAGTTGCTGAAACCATGCAGCTTTCAATCAGTAATGTTTATACACTCAAACATCGGGTAATCAAAAGACTGAAATCGTACGTTGCTTTGATTGCAAAATAGAGTGTAAGATATCGTGAATTTTTGCATCTATTGCAGTATATACCTCGAAAAGCCATAGCTTGCGATTTTTCGCTGGACATGAACATCAATAGCTGTGTTGCTCAGGCTTGAAATAGCTTGTGATGCTCATTGCTCACCGAAAAAAACGCAATTTATAACCTTCCGAGGTATAGATCGGTCACTTTTAGCGGAGATTTGAAATGAGAACAAAATGTCCTGATGAAGAACGACTGGCAGACTATCTTGAGGGTCGTTTGTCTGAGAAAGAAAAATCTCATGTGGAAGAGCACCTTGCGGGGTGCGAGATCTGTTTGGAAGGGCTTGCCGTCACCAGTCGCCTCATGCAAAACAGGGATCGGTTTGAGCTGGATCATGTATCAAACGAGGTCACCGAAGCTGCTGTGCGTTTGGTGACAAGCCAGACAGTTATGACGCAAGATTCCTTGATGAAAAAGCTCAAGGGATCTGTCAGAAACATCGGATCCGCCATATCAGATGTGTTATGCCCAAGACAGGGATGGAGACCTGCGACGGTTCGCGGTTCCAGAACGGTCGTGTCCGACGATTGCGTCAGCCTTAAGGTTTCCTTTGAGAAAGTTGAGACCGAAATTGAAATCGAAAAAACAGGAAGCAGCAGCGCCCACGTCCGTGTCAAACCGCACAAGGCCGGAAAATACAGGGGGGTTCTAAGAATTACACTAAAACAAGGCAAAAGGGAGGTTGCTTCATATCTCCTGGATGGACTCTATGTGTTGTTTGAAGCTATCCCCTTCGGCCATTACAGCATTTCTTTAACCAAAAAAGGCGTGTCGCTTGGGACTTACATCTTTGAGGTCAAAGGATCTCACAGGGAAATCGGTCGTGGAAGAAGATAATACAAAAAAAAGGAAGGAGAGATCGAAAAATTTTGAACAGATTTTTCGAGAACGGGAGCATCTTGATCAAATACTTGAGCAAGAGTTTCAAAAGGAAATAACTCTCCTTTTTAGTGATATATGCGGCTTCACAAAATATATAGATGAGAGAGGGGATATCAATGGACGAGCCTTGCTCCTGAAACACAATCGTATTGTGTTGCCTCAGATAGAAGAACACAAGGGCGAGGTCGTTGAAGTGATCGGGGATGGCGTTATGGCCTCTTTTTCAAGCCCATTGGCCGCGGTCAAGTCTGCTATAGCCATCCAGAAAGCGCTGTATGAACACAATGCAAACACAAAAACCGCAGATAAACTTCACGTCAAAATAGGAATCAACATCGGTGAAGCCCTGGTAGACGAGACTGCTGTATATCAACGCCTGACCGGTGATGTGGCCAATGTGACCTCACGCATCCAGGCCGAAGCCCTCCCAGATCAAATACTGATTTCCAGCGCTGTATTCAACAGGATATCCAAAAACAAAGAGGCTCTTTGTCGGTTCTACGGGACGACTCGGGTTAAAGGAAAAGCTCAACCGCTCGAACTCTATCAAGTAACCGGGCAAGGCGAGGATATCCTCCCGGGCCGCGGACTAAAGTCGCAACTTCATCAGCCTGTGACGGGGAAAAAAGCTGAACAGCCTTTGAGGCTGTTCGACCTTGAGATCGCAAAAGAGGGCGATCGTCTGAACCTGAGCGCTCATGAGCAGATACCGGGTGAGGAAAACACAATTCGGCGCTATGAGAAAATTGCGGTTTCCACGGACATGATTGAAACAACATGCCGGCAGATGGTGGATACCCTGAATAAAGCCAATAGCAAAGCAAGGATTGCCGGCGAGGTACTTACAAGGCTTAGAGAAATAGGACAGGTCCTTTACGACGAATTGTTTCCCCTGAGTGTCAAAGAAAAGATAGGAAAAACCAAAGCCAAATATCTGAGACTAAAGATTGATGATCAACTTGTTCATATCCCCTGGGAGTTGCTTCATGACGGCAAGGAATTCCTCTGCCTTCGGTTTAACATGGGCAGGTTGGTCAAAACCCGGCAACTTTTCCCGGACCTAAGGTTTCGTGTTCCAAGCAGCCCACTGAAGATGTTAATATTAGCAGATCCAGGGGACGACCTGAAAGGGGCTTATACTGAGGGCGTTCAGATACGCGATCTCCTGGACGGTCATACGGATTTGATCAACGTGTCTCTCCGTTCCGGCGATATCAATCCTAATTCCATCAAGGAAAAGATAAGAAATTTCGATTTTGTTCACTTTGCCGGTCATGCTGATTACGATCCTCAAAAGCCGGGACAGAGCGGGTGGCGATTGACTCATGGCCTGCTCAAGGCTCAGGATATTATAAAGATGGCGGGTGCAGGCCAGATGCCTTCATTCATCTTCTCAAATGCATGCCAGTCTGCCAGGACAGAGGAGTGGCGCTTGAATGCAGACTTTGAAAATGAAATCTTTGGATTGGCAAACGCCTTTCTTCTGGCCGGTATCAAGCATTACATAGGAACCTTCTGGGAGATATTAGATGAGCCGAGCAGCCGTTTTGGTTTGGACTTTTACCACTGCCTGATTTCCGGCATGACGACCGGTGAAGCTGTGCGGCGATCTCGACAGGCGCTGATTAAACGGTACGGTGAGGAGATGATCGTGTGGGCAAGTTATGTCATGTATGGAGATCCCGCCTCCAGCTATACAGACCGTATTGAAACAGACGATCCCCTGATAGAACCAAATCGCCCCCGTATTGCTACTACAGCAACCGGGGATGTCCGGGCACGGGAAGAGATCATTGATTTTGCCGAAAAAAAGGTTGTAAACAAGAAGGGTGTATGGTGGCTGACAGCCGCTGCAATCATTCTTCTCATTGCCTTAATGCTCTGGCTACATCCGGCCATCTTGCAGGATGGGACACAAGGGGATGAAAAAGCGGCTCTGGCCTATTATACCGACGGGAATTTTGAGAAGGCATTGGATCTCTGCAAAATCCTTGAAGAGAAAGATCTAAATACAGGCTTGACCTATCTGATTTGCGGAAATATTCACCTGTCAAAGGGTGAACTGAATGCAGCCGAAACAGCGTATAAAAAGGCGCTTCAAGTCAAGAGGCAGCCATACATACAAAAGGCTGATGCCCTCGTTGGGTTGGGCCGCGTCGCTGCCTTTCGAAAACAGCCGAACGATGCCCTCATGTATTATCAGCAGTCTGTAGAGGCCGCTCCGGAAAGCACTTCAGGATACATATCACAAGCCCTTTTACTTGAGGACAGAGGGGATTATGACCGGGCCGTTGATCTTCTTGTAAAGGCCCGGGCCATATCACCGCGAGACACCGCTCTGTCGGCCTTCACTAACGAGACTATCAAAAGAGCAATGTTCGCAAAGGATCAGAAAAAACAGGAACGTATTGACCGAACCGTCAAGGAATTACTCGAAAGAATAAAATCTCCTCTCCCTGCATCCCGTTCTGATGGTTGGACATCTCCCCCCCTGACTATGTGGATAATGGACTTTGATGTTCAAGGTTACTCTGTTTGCCAGGGACAAGAACGCCTTCTTGTATCCGATATCAGCGAACGGATACTTCAGCACAGCAGAGCTCGCCTGGTAGAGCGTGCACTCCTTGACACGCTGGTCAATGAATTAAAGTTGGGGAGCTCCAAATTGACTGATCAAAGATCTATGTTGTTCTTAGGCAGAATCCTGGCGGCAAGGCTAATCATATCCAGCCGGATGGTCTATTCAGGACCGGATGTCTCGGTTTCGATGCGTCTGATCGAAACCGAGACCGGAAGGATTACAGCGGTTCTTAATGAATCATTTAAAACTATTGTTCCTGTTTCTCTGTCAGCGGAAAGGCTTTCTGACGAGCTTTTGAAAAAGCTGAAACAACTCTATCCATTGCGGGGCAAGGTCTTGGAAGTAAAAGATGGAGAGATCCGGCTCAACATAGGCGAGATGGCGGGGGTCAGGACAGGACAACGATTCAGCGTGTCGGGCGGAGATATCATCTTGGAGGTTACATCCATTCAGCAGGATAGAAGCCTTGCCAGGAGAGTCAAAGGAAAAGGGTTAATACAAAAGGGGGATCAAGTTGAACAAGAAAAAGCTCATGGCTTGCTATAAGACTAAAAAAAACCGACTCTATTTTAAGTAACCAAGTTCTTTGGGAAGTGGTACACCTTTTCCCATTGTATCCTCACCGTAATTGACACTGGTAAGAATTTTAATGTCTCCTAACGCACGAACATCTCCTTCAAATCTAACCTCAGTTCTGTTTTCCTTCTGAATCTTTCCCCCTGCCCACTGTATATCAAGAACGCTGCTCGCATCGAATCTGTCTTCTCCTACACAAAGTTCCACCTGACCACCATAGTGCTGAACAATCTTGGCAACGAGAAGACTGGGCCTGCTGTGGAAACCCAGTTTAACCGGCACACCTACAGAAATTGAAGAACGCTCAATGTTTTCATTTAATATCTCACTCGCCAGGTTTTTACCGGTTGTCAAGAAGTGACAAACATAATAAAGTCCGTAATTAATTGTCCGATCAAGAAGAACTTCAGGATCAACAAGTAATGATAGCTGCTCCTGAACCTTTTTATAGATGTTCTTATAACCTGCCTCATGGAGGTGGCGCTCATAAAAATGCAGAAGCCTTCCCATCATTTGAAGAAGGTGAAATATAACTGAAAAACAACCGCGGAGATCCTTGAGTTTCCTGTTGCCGAACCTGTATCCACCATGTATTACATATGTATCAAAAGCAGACTGAAGGTTGTGCACGAGCATCTCAAATCGTCTCATCTCAACCTCATTGATCTTGTCAGGAACTAGCTCCAATATTTTTTTCGAATCATATGGTTCATAAAAACCAAAATGATCAAATTTTTTTGCAATAATTAGAAACTCGCTGGCGATTTTAACTATATTCTTCTTCTGCAGGTCTTTGTCTTCATCATCAATATCATAATCAAGCAAATCATTTGTTGTAACACCGGGAAATTCAAAAGCATCGAAATTATCATTTGGTATTGCTATGTCTAACCGACGGGCTTCATCAAGAATAACCGGGGTAAGTTTCTTTATAGATTCTATCAAAAAATTAAATGTTGCCCTGCCTTCCTTCGCAAAGTCTTCAGTATGCACAAGATCATAAAAAACAAGGCGGTTTAAAATATGCTTCTGAGAATAGCTGCCAATACTCAAATGCCTGACAGAAGCAGACAATTCTCTATAATAATACCAGTTCTTATTATTTTTTGCACCGTGATAATCAAGAAAATCTTCGAGAATCTGAGATGAAGTTACGAGTTCTGCAAAAAGCTTTTTTGTAAAAAAACCACTGGTTGGATCAAGATGTGAAATGTGAACGCAATATTTAAGATAGTCGTAAGAAAATATCTTAACCTTTTCAGCAAAAGAAAAATTATTCAATACTCCCTGCACTTATCCCAACCCCCTTAAACCTTGAACCTTTGAACCCTGAACCTTTGAACCCTTTTTCACATCATATCTTTCTGAGTTTCAGAAATAATATTGTCGAGTTTATTTTTTAAGTTTTCAGGTAATCCTTCAATATCCACATTTAAAAACCCTCGTACAATTGTCGATATTGCTTCATCCTCATCAAGGCCCCTTGCCATGAGATACTCAATTTCATGCTGATCAATTTTACCTACAGCGGCTTCATGAGACATCTCAACATTTGGCACATATCCCTGAAGCTCAGGAATTGCATGCATAAGCCCATCATTTATTATCAGGCCCTTGCATTCAAGGTGTGCTTTTATACCGGCGACTTTTCCAATCAGGTTTCCCCTGGCAATAATTGTCCCACCAGTTGTAATTGCACGTGATATTATCTCTGCACGTGAATCCGGTGCATTTAATACAATTTTTGATCCCACATCCAGAACACTGCCCGTACCTGCAACGAGAATGCTGTTGAAACGGCCAACAGCTCCTTTTCCGTTAAGATATGTTGTTGGATACATCTGAAGAGAACCGACCGGTTTTAAAGATATATAGTTAGAAACAATAAGCCCGCCTTCATCAACGTTGATAACTGTTCTGGGGCGTACTTTTATCTTTTCACCCCATTCATGAATCATGGTAAATATAAGTTTTGCCCCTTTTTTTACATAAAATTCAGATACACCGACATGCAAACCTGATATTAGATGCGGTGCTGTAGCACACCCTGTTATAATATGAAGCTCTGAACCTTCTTCGGCTATGACAACATTATGAACATTTTGCGCAAAGTTATTTCTCGCTATATAAAGACATGCCTGTATCGGATGTTTTATCTTAACGCCCGGAAGCGACCGTATAAAGTACCCCTCGTGAGGCTTCTCCTTAGCCTGAGCTGTAAACTTGTCTGTGTCAGGAGAAATATTTTTCCACATATAATCAGTAAGCCAGGCATGTTTTTTTGCGGCCTGGGATATCCCCATTACCTCGACTCCATCGAATCGGGTTTTGCAGTGTATAACTGACTTGTCTTTCTGTATAAATGTACCTGCCCGATCTGTTTCTCTCGTATCAACGCCTACGTCTAAAAGCTTATCTGCATCTGAAGAATCAATCCGGGACAACTCATCTATATATTCGTGTTCTTCTGTTTCATTCTGATAGTTATCAAGATTAACTTCCAAATCATTATTATCTATATTGTGCATCTTACACACTCCTCATAGCCGTATTCTCTAATCCAGTTTAAAATTTCCCTTGCATTTCTTGAACAGCAAAGAACACCGCCATAAAGCACCTGCCCTTTATCAGCCGTTATATAATCAAGAATATGGCCTGTATGAGTAATAACCAGTGCGGATTTAGTCCTTTCTTGCACAATTTTTTTATGAGGCTTTTCCCTGGGGCATTTAATCCCTCTTTGCAAAAGAGAATTTATAGTATCGCCAATAAGGACAATACTTTCAAGGTCAACACCTGATTCAGGTTCATCCAGCAGTATAAGGTCGGGTTGTTGTGCCGTAAGCTGGAGCAACTCGGAACGTTTAATTTCTCCACCTGAAAAGTTATTATTTACATCTCGATCCAAAAAATCAGAAAATTTAAGCTGTTTGGAAAGTTCCTCTACATCAACAGGACGACCGCCACTGCATATTTCAACTATAGACCTTGTTTTTAAGCCGTTAATAGTTGGCGGCCTCTGGAATGACACCCCGATACCGAGTCTTGCACGCTCGTAAATCGGCATATATGTGATGTCCTCACCTTTGAACGTAATTTTTCCATGAATAATATTATAACCTGAAAATCCCATTATGGTCATCATCAGACTGGTCTTTCCTGACCCGTTTGGACCGAAAAGTATATGGGTTTCTCCATCCGGGATTTCCATATTAACATTTTTAAGTATTGTTTTATTCCCGACTTCTACCTTAAGTTCTTCAACCTGCAACATACTTTTCACCTCACCGGTTTCCACAATTCGACAGGCTGTTACAAAACGCTAATTTATCCAATTTCTGCGTTGGAAAATAAATTTAATCCTCGGAATACAACGAGTATGCCTGTGGTTAAATTAATTTTCCGCCTTGAACTTGAAAAAATTTTCATTTCGTAACAGCCTGTCGAGACCTTGGTCTTGATTCAAAACGGCCGGAACAGTCCATAAGCCGAATCCTGTTCCCTGCAAGGGTTACCCCACGCAGGGCAACGATCATTCATCTATGGGTGCCGGTTGCCCGACACCTCTTGCGACCTACCCGGGAGCTCGGACGGGCTACCCTCAAGCACTCCTCTATTTGGTCTTGCACCGGGTGGGGTTTACAAAGCTTCCCCGGTCACCCGGAGAACTGGTGCGCTCTTACCGCACCTTTTCACCCTTACCCTGCAAGTCAGGCTTAGCCTGAATTCACGGGGCGGTATATTTTCTGCTGCACTTTCCTTCACGTTGCCGCGACTTCACGTTATGAAGCACCCTGCCCTGCGGTGTTCGGACTTTCCTCCGGATCAAACAATAAGGAACGTGGACGAAACAACTTCCACAACTATGCATCACAGCTTCAGGCCGCCTTTGTTCGATCTCAAATCCCAAAAATATTGAAATAGCTCGCTATTCCATCAACTTTTGTGATCTGAGATCAAACAAATTCGACCCAAATCTGTGCGCCTACTTGGGGAAGTTATTTCGTCCACGTTCCTAATGATCCAGCGATCGTCTGGACTGCTCCGACCGTAAAAGATCAGGGGTCGGGGGTCGGGAACTTCTCCTAATCCCTTGATCCCTGACCCCTGATCTCTAATTAGTATTCTTCCAGTAAATTATTCTCTGACAACTTGGACAAAACTTCAAGCTTTTACAGCGCTGAAGATCATTATACATCTGCGGCGGAATATTCATATTGCATACATAGCATACGGAATCTATTACGGGCGCAACTGCAATTCCTCCGGCCTTATCTCTTACCGTAAGATATATATTTAACAATTTAGGCTCAATTTCACCTGAAAATCTCTTCAATTCAGTATCAAGTTCAGCAAGCCTTTTATTATTCTCTTTTGTTTCATAAGCTATTGTCTGTTTTTCTTTATTAACCTGCTC